>JAEWUR010000036.1 GCA_023397045.1 Planctomycetota bacterium | reverse complement strand
ACCGAACTGCCGGTCGAAAATGGCAGCCGTTCTTTGACAACTTGGTTAACCGTAGAAGCTCTCGTCGGGAATAAGGGGACATCACTGATTAACGCCTTAATCAGTGATCTCCCCTTTAGCTCCTCTTTAGCTCCTGACACACGAATTCTTGCGTTTTTTGTCACGGCGGCGTTTCGGGTTCCAAGCTGCGCAGCAGGGCTTCGATTTCCTGACGACGGGGCTCCAGGTTGTTTCGCACGGTCCATTGGTTCAGCAGATAAACGCCGATCATGACGGCCAGAACGAACGTCTGCGAAATCACAAGGATGACCACGCCTATCATATCGCCGCCGTCGATGCTCGGAATCCATTCGCAGGCGAGACTCCCGAGCACGGCTTCCATTGCGGCAAGCGGCAGAAGAAGATACCACCAGAAAACGTTCTTGAGCAGCCGGATTTGATGCTCGATTACGGCCAACGTACTTTGGAGACACGCCCGGATCGAATCTTGGCGATGAGGATGACGCCTGCGATGGCGGATGCGATCGACCAGCAGGAAGCCGCCGACCCAGATCATCGAGGCGGCAACCAACAGCCAGGTCCACTGCCCGAGAAACACGTAGTAAGAAAAGAACACGCCCACCATGACCAGAGCGGTTCCGATTTCACGCACATCCCGCCAATACAGCGTCAGACGCAAATCCGACTGAGCGCGGACGACCTGCGACAAGATCACGTTTTCATCGAAAACGAGGCGTTTGGACGGTGCCTGGGTGTTCCACGCGATCTTCATTTCATCCGGGTTCATGGTTCGGTTCCTTCATCGATTCGATGAGTCTTTTCTTGATGCGATGGATCTTGACGCCCACATGGTTCTCGGAAATGCCAAAAACCTCCGCGATATCGCGATAGCTGTGGTCGTCGAGGTGCATCAGGATCAGCGCGGCGTCGATCTTGGGCAGCGATCGAATGCCGGCGTAGAGCAAGTCGATCTTCTCCGCGTCTTCGTCCGTTGTATCCTGGGCATGGCCGACCGGCGGGTCCTCCATTCGAACGAGCGAGACGTCGTTTTGGTGCTTTTTCTCTTTCCGCTTCCAGGCCAGTGCGGTATTCAAGGCCAGTCGATAGATCCAGGTCGACGGTTTCGCGTCTCCTTCGTATTTGGGTATGGAAATCCATAGCTGAAGCAGGATTTCCTGCATTAGATCATCGTGATCCGCCTGGGACGGCGCGAAGGCGCGCACCACCTTGTAGAACAATCCGGCGTGCTCGCACAGCCAAGTTCTGAACAAGGCGGATCGATCGTCGAAAGAGGTGATTTGCACGTTCATTTATTCAATTAGTGACCGATCTGGGCAAATCCTTACACGTTCGCGACAAAAGCCCTCACCCCCGGCACCTCTCCCGCTTGCGGGAGAGGGGAGTTTCTGCCTTACGGCCGGGCGACGGTGCTGCCGCTGAGCCGGCGGATGAGATGTCGCATTTCGAGAACGCTGATGGTCGAAAGGACCTGCGGAACGGGCAAGCCGGTGTCGGCAACGATCCGATCGATCGAGGTGGCCTCACCGCCGATGGCCGAGAGAACCTGCTGCTCGAGTTCGTTCAACAGCAGTTCGGCCGGATGGTGAATGATCGTGCCGTCGTCGCGCGGCGCGGCCTCGACCAGCGGGCCGAGTTCTTCGAGCACGTCGTCGGCCGTCTCGACCAATCGCGCGCCGTCGCGAATGAGTTGATGACATCCGCGCGACGCGCGGCTGTCGACATTACCCGGCACGGCGAATACCTCTCTTCCCTGCTCCATCGCGTGGCGGGCGGTAATCAGCGCGCCGCTCCGTTCGGCCGCCTCGACGACGATAATGCCAAGCGACATGCCGCTGATAATTCGATTTCGTTGGGGGAACGTCCCGGCCATCGGCGAGGCATGCGGCGGCGCTTCGCTGATGAGCGCGCCCTGGGCCGCAACTTCCTCGGCCAGGCGATCGTGTTCGGGCGGATAGATGTTCATCACGCCGCTGGCCAGCACGGCGACGGTTCGACCGCCGGCCGACAGCGCCCCGCGATGCGCTGCCGCGTCGATCCCGCGTGCCAGGCCGCTGACGATCGTCAATCCCGCGCGAGCCAGACCGCCGGCTAGCCGTTCGGCCTGTCGCAGTCCATATTGCGTGCCGTGGCGCGTGCCGACGATGCCGACGGCCAGAGCGTCGTTCGGTTTCAACGCGCCGCGGAGAAAGAGCACGCCCGGCGGATCGTGGATTTCGCGCAGCGAGCGCGGATAGCCGGCGTCGGCCTCGGTGAGGATGTCGATGCCGTTTTGTCGGCAGAGCGCGATTTCGGCCTCGACGTCGATCTGATGGTCGGCGGCCAAGATGTTCTGCACGATCTTCGGCCCGACGCCGTAGACTTCGCGGAGTTCCGAGGGAGCGGCCGCCAACACCGCCCGCGCGGTGCCGAAACGCTCTAAAAGCGCCTTGCGAATCCTCGGCCCGACGCCGGAGACCATCGACAGCCGCAACGTATCGACCAGATCATCGGGAGACGAGTCCAGAGGATCGGAGTCGTTGTCGGCCATGAGTTTGCGATCAGTTATGAAGTGCCAGGCAGATGTCGCTGGGCGCAATGTCGCCGACCAGCTCGACATGCCCAAGTCCGCTGGGCAGAATGAACTGCAATCGGCCGTGTTGGACTTTTTTGTCGTGGGCCATCGCGGTCAGGATGGCCTCGGGGTTGATCTCGGGCACGCTGACCGGCAATTCGTAGACGAGCAGCAACGAGCGGAGGCGATTGACGAACTCGTCATCGACGCGGCCGAGTTGCTTGGCCAATCGTGCGGCGC
>JAEWUR010000029.1 GCA_023397045.1 Planctomycetota bacterium | reverse complement strand
TGGGAGAGGGGCAGGGGGTGAGGGCTCCCGCCGCCGGCAAAACACGAGTTGTTATTGAACGGCCGCTTGGCAATGAGTCTCAATCCGGACCTTCATGTCGTCCATCGTGAATCGATCGAGCGACTTCAGGTGAACTCGCATGGTCCGGCTCCCCTCGATGCCTTTCAGGTCGTAGAGTCCTTCAACGCGGATCTTGAAGAACGGCCTCGCAAAATGACCGAAATACTGAACGGTCCCGCCTTCCCCCAACGCGAAGATCAGTTCCTTCGTAATCTCCGAATCGAGCAACAACTCCTTGATCAGAGAGCCGTCAAAGCAGTCTTCCACATGCTTCACGTCAACGACCTTCATGAGACCTTACCCCATCGCGCATATTTCGTTAATTGCCAGATCGAAGACGTCGATGTCGTCGTCCGTGGTAAAACAGGACGGACTCACGCGAACCGAGCCGTCGGGAAACGTGCCGATATGTCGGTGGATCAACGGGGCGCAATGCAATCCCGATCGAACGATGATGTCGAACGAATGCTCCAAAATATACCCCACATCCTCCGGGGACATGCCGGAAACGTTGAACGAAAATAACGTCGTCTTTTGATCGCATCGACCGTTCGGATAAAGAGCAACGCCCTTCTTCCGCGAAAGATGGCTTCGCATCTCCTCGACCGCCCGTTGTTTCTGCTCCCGTAGGACGTCGATCCCTTTTTCCAGAACAAATTGGACGCCTTGGCACAGCGAGGCGATGCCCGGAAGGTTCTGTGTGCCCGCCTCCAGATACATGGGCATGTCTTCGGGCTGAAACAGATCGTCGCTCCGAACGCCGGTGCCGCCGACGATCAGCGGGCGCAATCGAATGTTCTCGCCAATGTACGCCCCGCCAATCCCCTGCATTCCGTATAACGACTTATGGCCCGTGAAAACCAGGATGTCGATGTTCATCGCCCGAACATCGATCGGCCACACGCCGGCGCTCTGCGAAGCATCGACAATGAACGAAACCCCTCTTCTCCTTGTGATGTCGCCGATCGCGCCGATCTCGTTGACCACCCCGGTGACGTTCGAACAATGGTTGACAATGACCGCCGCGGTGTCGCCTCGCATGGCCTTGGCGATATTCTCGGGCGCGACAAATCCGAACTCATCGCAATCGACGATGGTCAGGCCCAAGCCGGAATCCCGCTCCAACGTCTTCAGCGGTCGAAGGACCGAATTGTGTTCGATGGCCGTTGTAACAACATGCTTTCCTTCAAGCTGAAGGCCGCGAATGGCAAGATTGAGCGATTCCGTCGCGCCGGAAGTGAAGACCATCCGGCGGTGATCCTCGGCATGAAACAGTTGACATAGCAACCTGCGGCAGTCGGCCAGCACGTCGCACGCGCCGCTTTCGAATCCGGCTCGCGCATGGTGATAGGGCGGCCGTTCCAGCGTCGTCCGAACCGCTTCGACGACGCGCGACGGTTTCGGAAAACTCGTTGCCGCGTTGTTCAGGTAGATCATTGAAACGAATGACCTCCCCCTGCAAAAACGCGGGGCGGCGATGGAATCCGCCCACCGCCGCCCTCGCGCAATTTCCAAAAACGATGCTAGGCCTTCGTGGCGACGAACTCCCCGTAGGCGTCGCCGCACTCGATGCCCTTGACCTGCTTGCAGGCATACTTGCCGATGCACTTTCCGGCGGGATCGTAGTCGCCGGCGAAGGCCAACTCCATGAACGCCGCCGAAACGCCGGCGATCATATAGGCGCTCATCTTCGGCGAGGCGCCGAACTTGACGATGTCCGATTCGTAGTAATCGTACGCACGAACCACCATCTTTTCGCCCGGAATCAGCTCGATCACCTCCGAATCGGCCCATCCCCAGGCGGTGAAGACCGCGTAGGCGCCGTGCAGGATGTCGTCGGGTATCTTCTCGACCATCGGAGCGACCACGGCCTTCCATTCGTCCGAGGTAATGATCCCATAGCCCGTGTGATAGCCGCACTCGTGCGCGGCGTTGTAAAGCAGATACTCCTTCGCCTCCAGAAGATCGGCCGACGTCTTGGCCGTCAACCGTTCGGCAAATGTATTCCAAAACCGACCCGGCAACTGGTTGACCAACACGTTACACCCTTCGATCATGCCGTTGGCGTCGGGCAACATCTGAATCTGCGACATCTGTGCGATGACTTTTTTTCTGTCGATGGCCATGTAATTACCTCCTTACAACCTTGAATTTTGAAGTATTCGCGCCCATGACGATGCTCTGCGTTTCGGTCGCCATGAAGCTTCGGGGAGCAACGCCAAGCACCGACTCGAACATGGCTTCGACATATCCCGCCGTGATGTAATTCACCGGCTTGTCGTACTGACCCCATTTTTTGATCCAGCCGCTGTCGGTGTGCGAAGAGGGCACTTCGACTTCCCCGCTGTCATCACCCAGGAAAAGAACCTTCATCACACCCAAGCCCAGCAGTCCGTAATACTGACATGCGATTTCCAACTTCGCTTGCAGCGTGTCGACCTCGGGATTCTCGCGAAAATAGCCGTCCAGCACGTCGCGAAACGTATCGCGCGCCGTCTCCTTCAAAAGCTCGGTCTCGCCCGCGTCAACCGCCAACTGCGTGTAGAGCGACGTGTAGTGGTGGCAATGGAGAACCGAGAGGACGCCGTTCAGGTAATGACGATTCCTCTTCTGGTCGAAATAGTGGTCGTATTTGACCTCGTTTTTCATCACGACTGGCATATTGCGGCTCCTTATTTGAATTCTTTCTTGAGTTCTTCCATCGCCTTCTCGAACGTCGCGATATTCGCGGGCGAATCCGGTTCGGCCTGCGATTTCTGACTGGGCATCATCGTCAACACCGCCAGTCGCATCTTCGCCTTCATGCCCCCCATGACATTCGCCTGTTCGAAGTACTGCATCAACTTCTCACCCATCGGTATTCTCCTTGCATTTTTTGCGGCCTATGCCCATTCCGCCGCGATTAAAACGAAGCCGGTCGTTCCCCGTCCCGCTCGGTACAAACGACTACGAAAAACTAGGCCACATTTCGCATACTGTCCAATACACAACTCGCCATATCCGAAATAGCCACATGGGGGGGGGCAAGCAAACGGAACGACTTCACAATTGCACTGCTTTTGCCCATCTTCGAGCCTGCGAAGCCCACCGCATTCAGTCATTCGCTTGCGGTTTCGTAACGGGGCCACGGCGCGTCTTTGAATGTGAACTTCGTATCAAAACAAAAAAACCCGCGTGCTTGCCACCGTTGGACAAGCACGCGGGTTTCGGAAACGTCGTGCGACGACGTTATCACACAGCGGACCGCGTTCCTACACTTCGACCGACACGCCCGGAATCGGGATCGGATATCGTCCATTCGCGTCGGCCGACACCGGCGCGGGACTGTCGGCGGTCAACTCGGCCACGTTCGGGCAGAACTGGAACGTCGATTTCATCGCTTCGTCCCACGTGATGATCTTCCCGGTATGCACCGCCGCGCGACCCATGATGGCCGCAAGGTTCGAATAGGCCGACCGGCGCGTCTCGTTGTACGGCTTGTCATTCCGAATGGCATTAAGCAGTTCATTCCACTCCATCTGCCACGGATTGATCTTCTCGCGAGGCGCCTTCCAGGCGATGTTCTCGTCGTTGGTATGCTGATCCTTGTAGATCCGCGACGACGGCGCGTGGATGTTGCCCGAGAATTGCCCCGCGCATTTCGTGCCCTGCACATACGTGACGAAATCGTTGAAACAGTTCGGGATGTAACGGCCCGTGACCATCGCCTTCGTGCCGTCGGCAAACGTGTACTCGATCCCATAGCTATCGAGGTTCTGGCTGCAATCGGTGTTGTTGCCCGACCGGCCGCCGACGCCGTGGGCCGCCACCGGCCATGCGTCTTTGATCCAACAGCACTCGTCGACCTGATGGATCATGTACTCGATGAAGAACCCGGACGAAACCCATAGGAACGAATACGCGCGGCGAATCTGTTCGAGCACCTCGCTGCCGCCCTGCGGAATCGGTCCCATCCAGCCGCCGGGATCCATCCGATACGCGCGGATCAGTTGAATGTCGCCCATCGCGCCGTCGCGAATCTGGTCGATCATCGCCTGGCGCGCCGTCGAGTGCCGGCACATCAGGCCGCAGCCGATCTTGAGGTTCTTCTTCTCGGCTTCTTCGCCAAGCTTCAAGATCTCTTGGACACCCACCGGATCGACGGCGAACGTCTTCTCCATGAAGACGTTCACGCCCTTTTCAATGGCGTACTTCAGATGCGGAACCCGAAACGCGGCGTGCGTCGTCAGCAAAACCACGTCGCCGGGACGAAGGCAATCGATCGCTTTTTTATACCCGTCGAAGCCGAGGAATTGCCGATCCTTGGGCGCGTCGACCTGATCGCCCAGCAGTTTGCTCAACGACCGATGGGCATTGTCTAACCGATCCTGGAACAGGTCGGCCATCGCGACCAGCTTGACCGGGCCGCTCGATTTCGCGTCTTCCACGCCCTGCGCGCCAAAACTATTGTCCGCGACCAAACCGCCGGCCGACATCGCGTTGGCCACCGCGCCGCTCCCGCGACCACCGCAGCCGACGATCGCCAGGCGAATCGTATTGTCCTCGCCGGCGTGGACCTTCGGAATAACAACGCCCGCCAACGCCGAGGCGGCTGCAACCCGCGCGGTGTTCTTCAAAAACTCGCGGCGCGGCGTGACACTTGCGGAATTCTCCGTCATGAGAATGTTCCTCTTCTAGGATGGGTGAGAAAAAACAGGAAGGAACGGCAGGTGTGGATGGTACCCCCATTATACCACAACGGCCTCCGGCAGCTTGGCATAATCCGGCACGCTTTTGGCAGTTTCCGACATGTTATTTTTCTGCGATGCCCAACTCCTTGGCCAACCCTTGCCGATAGGCCGCCTTGTCGACGTTCTCATATTCGTGCAGCTTCGTCAGCTTGCTCCGATCGAGCGTCTCGCAGAAGGGTTGAAAACGCGCCGCCGCCAACGCCGTGAAATCCTTGTCCTCCGGCAGCTTCCCCTGCGACTGCAACCGCGCTCGCTCGACAATCGCGAAGTCCACGCACATGCGCGACCGCTGCACGCGATCGAGAAACGCCGGTTCGTCGGCCACCAGCTCTTCCGCCTGCTGCCAGAGCCGGTCCGACTTGGTCAGAAGATCGTTCGTCAAGTGCCGACTGCCCGGCGACGCCCAAATGTTGACATGGATGTTCTCGTGCTCAACCCGATCGTGCAGCAGATCGATGTAGACGCGGATCGGATCGGCCGCCTTGCCATAATAGCCCTCCAAGAATTCGTCCATCGCCTGATCGGCGTCGTAGTTGGGATTCCATAGCAGCTTGGCGGTAATGTAGCCGCCCATCGCCGCCAGCTCGCTATCGACCGTATCGTACGTATCCTGCTCAAAAATGCCTTTCACGTTGTTGGCCACGAAAAATTGGATGTTCGGACGCCGCACGCGCTGATTCGGGAACGGCAGCAGGTAGTTGCTGAAGTCCGTCACGTAGTCCCAGATCCAAAGCCGCGGCGCGGCCGTCGCCCAGGCCTTGATGTCCGAACTGAACGCCCGATTCAACTCGCTGTCGCATGTGTCCAGCGGATGCATGAAACAACATTCGATCGAACAGAGCATAATAATGACGTTCGGCCTGGGACGAAGGTTCTTCGGCGGCTTCCGCGTCCACTGATAGGCAAGCGTCTGGATCGAGACGTTCGGAAACTCCTTCCCGATCTCGTCGGCCACGTGATTCACGAGTTCCAGGACCGGACCCATTTCCGATTCCTCGCGCTCCGCCACGGACTGGCAATTCGGACACTCGCAGTGATTGTCCCAATCGTTCTGCGAAACGCCAAAAACCGTCGTCGTCGGATTCTGCCGGATCAATTCGCGAATCCCCTCGGTGCATAGACGCATCACGTCGGGATTCGTGCAACAAAGCTGCGGACGCTCCTTCCGCCGCTCGCCCTTGACCATCGCGAAATATTCGGGATGCTCATCGAAATACTTTTCCGTCGGGATCAATCGCCCGAAGGTGTGAGCAAGCCCCCAAATCTTGACCTTCCCGCCATGCTTCTCGCCCAAGTCCGCTCGATTGGAATTCATCCGGTTTCGGGCACACCAGTCCGCATCAAAACAATCGGCCGTGAAAGGCTCGCGATATTCCAGCGCCGGCGCCTGCCGATCGTCAATCGACTGCACGGCAAGACGCGAAATCTGCGGAATCCGCTCGACGTCCGGCGTAAACCACCGGCAGCCCAAATGATCTTCGAGGAATCCGTAGACGCCGTAGAGATTCCCGCGCAATTCGCCGCCGGCGATCACCAGACTGTCGCCCACCGTCCGAATCACATAGCCTTCGGGTCCGAGCGCCGCGAAATCAATCGACGTCTTGAGCGTCTTCAGATGGGCGTTGTCGCCCAAGATGATCTCTTTGCTGCCCTGCGGCTGCTTGTCCGAAATGATCGGCAACTCCGTACCCGTGATCTTCTCCAAAAACGTCTGCAATTCCTCGGCCCCATGCTTCGTCGATGGCGAGGCATCGTCGGCCACCACGATCTTGTAGGTCGATTGGCCCTTGTCGGCCAACACCAGTTCATCGGCACGGCAAAACACCGTGAAAAGACCGAAAACGATCAAAACCGGGAACACTGCGAGCTTGGCGGGCATGGCGCGTCTCCTTGATGCGTGGGTGGCTCGTCCGTCCCTTCTCCCTCTGGGAGTGAGTTGTACACTTTCCGATTCAGAAATGTGCTGCTGCCTTTCTTCCAGATTGCAGAATCCAAGGCACTCAATCAATCGCTTGCGGTTTCGCAAGGGAGTTGCCGCGCATCTTCGAATGGGATTCCGTATTGGCGCAGGCCAATGAAAACGGGGACTGGCTCCGCAATACGTTGCGGAAATTGTACGGCTGCTCTAATTGCGAATGATCTTGCACTGTGGCAACGCCTGCTGCAACTGCTCGGCGCCGTCCTTCGTCACTTTCGTCTGCGCGAGCGTCAGCGACTTGAGGTTCGTCAACCCTTTCAAGTGCGGCAATCCCGCGTCCGTGATCTTCGTCTGCTTGAGGTTCAACGTCTCAAGCCCCGTCATCTTGCCCACCGACTCCAAACCGGCATCGGTCACTTTCGTATCGGTCAGATCCAGATACTTCAGATTCTTCAGCGCGGTGAGCGATTCCAGGCCGGCGTCCGTCAATCGGGTATGCCACAGATTCAGCCATTGCAGTCCTGAAAACGTTGCGATGCTCTTCATCGCGGCGTCGTTGGCTTGCGTTTCGCTCAGATCGAGTTTCTTCAACTCCTTGCAGGCCGTCAGTTCGGCCAATCCCGATCCGTTGATCGGCGTGTCGCGAACGGTCAACTGCTTCAGCGACGTAAGCCCTTTCATCGGCGAGAAGCAGTCGTCGCTCACGTTGTAACACCGGAAGACGCCAAGGTCCTGAAGGTTCGGCATGTTTTCGAGAACGCCAAGGCCCGAGTCGGTGATCTGGGCATCCTCGATCGAGAGCGAAACCAGCTTGGTCATGCCGCTCAGGAAAGCCAGGCCCGCATCGGTCACGGCCGTATTGCGAAGCTTCAACGACTTCAGGTTCGTCAGCCCTTGAATATTCTCCAGCCCGCCGTCGGTCACCTGCACGCAACCGCGAAGATCCAACAGCTTGAGCTTCGTCATGTCCTTCAGCTCCGCCAATCCGGCATCGCCGATGTTGTTGTACAACAACGAGAGGTATTCCAAATTCGGCAGTTCTTTGACAAACGCCAGACCGGCGTCCGTCATGTAGGTGCTGCGACGAAGGTTCAACGATTTCAATTGCGGCAACTTGGTTAACGCCTGCAAGCCCGCATCGGTCACCTCCGTGTTCTCAAGCACCAGGCTGGTCAGGTTCTTCATCGCGGCAAGGTCGGCGACGCCTTTGTCGGTGATCTCCGCACCCCAAATGACCAACTCGTTAAGCTCAGGCAATGAACCGATCAGCACCACATCCGCGT
>JAEWUR010000016.1 GCA_023397045.1 Planctomycetota bacterium | reverse complement strand
CCGCGGATGTTCATGGCGGGGCAGATGGCGGCCCGATTGCCGAGCATCGACATCATGCAGCAGACGCCCGAGATCGCCGATTCGTGTCAATGGGCCATTTTCTTGCGGAATCACGACGAATTGACGCTCGAAATGGTGACCGACGAAGAGCGCGACTACATGTATCGGGTGTATGCGCACAATCCTCAGGCGAGGATCAACCTTGGCATTCGACACCGGTTGTCGCCGCTGATGGGCAACCATCGGCGGAAGATCGAGTTGTTGAATTCGCTGTTGATGTCGCTGCCCGGCACGCCGGTGATCTACTACGGCGACGAGATCGGCATGGGCGACAATATTTTCCTCGGCGATCGGAACGGTGTGCGAACGCCGATGCAGTGGAGTCCCGACCGCAACGCGGGTTTCTCGTCGTGCAATCCGCAGCAGCTTTATCTGCCGCTGATTATCGATCACGAGTACCACTATGAAGCGATTAACGTGGAGACGTCGCGGCGAAATCCTTATTCGCTGTTCTGGTGGATGAAGCGTTTGATGGCCATGCGGCAACAGACGCAGGTTTTTGCCCGAGGCTCGCTTCGATTTCTGCTGCCGCAGAATCCGAAGGTGCTGGCCTATCTGCGCAGCTATCAGGGTGAGTCGATCCTGGTGGTGGCGAACCTGTCGCGATTCGCACAGTTCGTCGAGTTGGATCTTCGGGAGTTTCGCGGCTGCACGCCGATCGAACTTTTCGGTCAGACGCCGTTTCCTCGGATCGGCGAGTGGTCGTATTTGTTGACGTTGGGGCCGCACAGTTTCTATTGGTTCGCGATTCAGCAGCCGTCCGAGCCGAGGGTGGTGGTCGAGAGCGCGGCGCCGACGGTTTCCGATTCGAAACCATCGGAGAACGACGTCGTGTTGCCGTCGTTCGGCACCGTGCGGCATTGGCAGGAGGTTTTTGTCGGGCAGTCGAAACGGGTTTTGGAGAAGGCGTTTCCGCGATTTTTGGCCGCGCAGCGATGGTTCGGCGGAAAGGCCAAAGCGATTCGCGCGACGACCATTGTCGATGCGATTCCGATCGACGATACGGAGACCGAATATCAGGTGAACCTGATCCTGCTGCGAGTGGATTATGTGGAGGACGAGTCCGAGGTCTACCTGTTGCCGATTACCTATTCGTCGGGCGATCGGGCGAATCAGTTGCTTGCCGAGCGGTCGGCGTCGTTGATCGCCCATGTCCAGGTTGCAATGGATGAGAACGGCGGGCAAGGGGTCATTCACGATGCCATCGGCGACGAATCGTTCGGCCGGGCGTTGTTGGACATGGTGAGTTCGCGTCGCGGATTTTCGGGCGTTGCGGGAAAGCTGCGCGGGCGTCCGTCGCTCGAGTTTCGCACGTTGCGCGGCGATGCAGCCGAGCGATTGCCCGTCCGGACGTTGCGGGCGGAACAGAGTAATAGTTCGGTGGTCTATGGCGACCGTTTGTTGCTGAAGTTGTTCCGGCGATTGGAGGACGGCGTGAACCCCGACCTGGAAGTCGGCGCCTTTCTGACGGATCGGGTCAAGTTTCCGCATATTGCGCCGTTGGCCGGTTCGTTGGAATACCGCGGACAGGACAATACGGTCATGACCGTGGGCGTGTTGCAGGGATACGTCCGCAACGAGGGCGATGCTTGGAGCTATACGCAGGGGGCTGTCGAGCGGTTTTTCGAGCGCGTCATGACGAAGGCCGAGGCCTCGCCCCTGGAAGTGCTCCATCTGCCGTCGGCCGGCATGGTGGCGCTGGCCGCGGAGGAACTGCCCGCTCTGGCCAAGGATATGTGCAACGCCTACCTCGAGTCGGCGGCGCTGCTCGGACGGCGCACGGCGGAGATGCATCTCGCGCTGGGTTCGGTCTATGATGTGCCGGACTTCGCGCCGGAATCGCTCACGGAGTTGTATCAGCGGTCGATGTATCAGGGAATGCGAGGACTGTCGCGCCGGACGTTTCGGCTGCTTCGAGGGAAATATCGGGATACGCCCGAGGAAATCCGCGACGATATCAAGGCGTTGTTGGTCTTGGAGCAAGAGGTTGTGGACCGTTTCCGGTCGATTGTCGGGCGGAAGATCGGCGGGGTGAGGATCCGTTGCCACGGCGACTATCACCTCGGCCAGGTGCTTTTCACGGGCAAGGATTTCGTCATCATCGATTTCGAGGGCGAGCCGGCGCGGCACATCAGCGAGCGACGTCTGAAACGATCGCCGTTGCGCGATGTGGCCGGCATGATTCGATCGTTCGACTATGCCAGTCAGACGGTGCTTTTCGACAAACTGAGTGCGATCGCCCAAAAGGAGCAGATGGCGACGCTGCAACAATGGGCGCGGTTCTGGTCGTTCTGGACGAGCGTGGCGTTTTTGAAGGCGTATTTGTCCACGATGGGCGATACGACGATTATTTCGCGGAATCCGGACGAGGTCCAACTGTTGCTCGACGTATTTCTGCTGGAGAAGGCGGTCTATGAGTTGGGATATGAACTGAATAATCGGCCGGGTTGGGTTCGCGTGCCGCTGCAAGGGATTTTGGGAATTTTGGAATCGCGAATTTAGGAAGATAATCGTTGCGGCGGCAGATCATTGACATCGGCTAGTGGTCTGTCCCGATCGTCGCTACTGATCGAGGTTCGGCGAGACAGAATCGTAACCCGAAGCGTAAGCGAGGTTGTCCCTCGCTTACGCTTCGGGTTACGATGTTCGGTCCATTCGTAAACTTGAATTGGACAGACCACTGGCCCTTTTTTTGAATTGAATTGATGCTTTCCTCCTCCTCACCATCGACCGACTTGATCGATTCGGCCCTGAAACTGCTGGGAATTCGCAAGTTCGCCCTGGCGATTCACGATTCCTGCTTCCCGTCGAGCGCGGCAGGTGATTTCGGCCGGGGTAGCCCTTACAGCCGTGGGTCGGCGCGGTTTTTTCGGTTCGCGAGGTCGTTGGGATTCAACGCCATTCAGTTTGGTCCGCAGACCAAGACGTTTCGGGATGATCCTTCGCCGTACAACAGTGCGATTTTTTCGAAGAACGTTCTTTCGTTGGCTGTGGATTCGCTTGCCGAGGACGATCGGCTGAAAGAACTGGTCGATGCCGACGATTTCGAGCGGCTTTTCGAGACCATTGGTCCGCAAGCGAGCGACCCGAAGGCCGATCGGCTCGACTATGGCCGGGCTTGGGAGGCGTCGCACCGGTTTCTCGACTTGGTCTGCGAGCGTTTTCGCAAGGCGTCGAGTTCGCGGAAGGGCATCGCCGCCGAGTTCGATCATTTCGTGAATGCGCAGCGATCGGCCACCGTCGACTGGTTCGAACGGGATTGCGTTTTCGAGGCGCTGTCGGCGGCGTCGGGTCAGCAAGATTGGGACCACTGGGATCCGATCGATCGGCGACTGTATTGCCCGGCGGCGGGCGACGAACCGGTTTGTGCTCGGCGCATTCGGCAAGTGCTGGAGGCGCAGAAAGCTGCGGTCGAACGGTTTGCCTTGGGGCAGTTTTTGTTGCATTGGCAGCACGAACGCATGCGGCAGGAAACCCGAGGGCTGGGACTGCGCCTTTACGGCGACATGCACATTGGCTGCTCGCACCAGGACTGGTGGGCGTGGCGATCGCTGTTTCTGCCGGGCTATCTGTTGGGCGCGCCGCCCAGCCGAACGACCCCGTCGGGCCAGCCGTGGGGCTATCCGGTTCTTGACCCGCGAAAGATCTACGCGATTGATCCGAAGGGTGCGATGCAATTCGGGCCGGCCTATGCGTTTTTGCGTGGCCGGGCGGAAAAGATGATCGTCGACTTCGACGGCGTTCGGATCGATCATCCGCAAGGCTTGGTGTGTCCCTGGGTGTATCGCACCGACGACGCCGATTCGCTTCATGCCGTGCAAAACGGGGCGAGGCTCTATTCGTCGCCGGATCGGCCCGACCATCCGGCGTTGGAACCGTTCTCGATCGTGCGCGCGGACCAGTTGAATCCCGACCGGGACTATCCGCTCTACGGAGACGATCATGTTGTTTTGGAGACACTGTCGTCAAAGCAGATCGATCGGTATGCGGTGTTGCTCGACGCGGTGATCGGGGCGGCCGAGTCGGCGGACGGTGCGGTTGACGATGTGATGTGTGAAGTTTTGAGCACATGGCCGGCTCCGTTGAAGGCGGCGATGACCCGGCGCGGCATGGGACGATTTTGCATCACGCAGAAGGCCGATCCCCGGAATCCGAACGACGTCTATCGGCCGGAGAACACATCGGCGCAAGATTGGATTATGGCGGGCAATCACGACACGAAACCGCTCTGGTTGTATGTCGATGAGCGGCGCGAGACGGTTTGGATGGAGGAGCGGTCGCGTCTGCTGGCTGATCGGCTCGTTCCCGACGCGGCAGATCGAGAGGCATTTGCCGCGAGGATTGCTGCTGAACCGCGGCAGTTCTGTGCGGCGATGTTCGCCGAGTTGTTTTTAGGTCCGGCGCAGAACGTGTCGGTGTTTTTTGCCGATCTTTTTGGGGAAAAACAGGCGTACAACGTGCCTGGTACGGTCAAAGAGGATAACTGGACGCTTCGCGTGCCGCCCGACTATGCGTCGATTTATGCACGACGCGTTGCGACGGGCGATGCCCTGAACATCCATGACGCCTTGGCGATGGCCTTGGAGGCGAAAGCCGGCGTTCTGGGGCAGACGGCCATCGATCTTGCCCGACGATTGCGCAATTCGGATTGAAGGGAAGTCTTGATTTGGTAAGAACGAGCATGACGATACATCTTGTCCGGCACGGCGAAAGCACGTTCAACGCGGAACATCGTATTCAGGGCCAGTCCGATCCCCCGTTGTCGGAACTCGGACGCCGACAATCGACAGCGGTGGCCGACGCGCTGTCGACGCGGCCGATCGAGGCTGTTTTTTCGAGCCCATTGCAGCGGGCGTGGAACACAGCCCTGGCTGTGGCCGAGCGGCATGGATTGCCGGTCGAAACCGATCCGCGGCTGATGGAAATCAACGCCGGGGAGTTTCAAGGACAGTTGCGCCGCGATCTAGAACTTGCCCGGGCGGAGGAACTCGCCCGATGGTTGTCGGGCGACGACGATTTCACGATTCCCGGCGGCGAGTCGCGGAGGCAATTGACGGAGCGCGGCTGCGAGGTTTTGCGGTCGATTGCCGCCAACGGGCACGGCGAAGTCGTCGTCGTGACGCACGGCGGGCTGCTGAGCGTGACGCTGCGTGCCTTGTTGGGCATGTCGGAGCCGCTGCCGCCATTCTCGCTGCAAAACGGCTCAATCACCCGGCTGGAAGTCGACCGGGAGGGCCATTTTTCGCTGGCGGCGCTGAACCAAGTCGAGCATCTCGCCACGATCGGCGTCTCGGACGGCGGCGATCTTTGACGCTGTTGGTCTTCTTCCGCTACTGCATTTCGATGTCGAAGCGGTTATTGCCGGACTGGACCGTCAGTCTGAGGCCGCTGGTTCGGGGATCGCGGTATTGCGGCGGGATGTCGGGACATTTCGGCTGCGGCGGGGCGGTCATTGCGCCGACCGGGGCATCGACGCGCGGCGGCACGACGGCGATGGAATAATCGCCCGGCGGAAGTCCGTCGCCTTCGGCAATTTTGACGGAATACGCGCCGTCGACGCCGATAGGCGCGTAGATGTCGACGCCCTGGGCCGGATTGCTGAATCGGACCATCCCTTGGGCCACCGGCTTGCCGTGGAAGGTGACGCGGCCGGAGACGGG
>JAEWUR010000059.1 GCA_023397045.1 Planctomycetota bacterium | reverse complement strand
AATCGGAATCTCCAGTTTCGTCGGATCGGCAAACCGATCGGCGACCGCGATCAAATAGTTCGCCCGCGCCGTCAACACCGCAAGCGGATTCAAATCGATCCCAACAAAGGGGGCGGGGGACGGGAGGCGAGGGGCGAGAGGATCGTAACCCTTGTCCCTCGCCCCTCGTCCCTCGACCCTCGTTCGCCATCTCCGCAACGCCATCATCAAAAACGTGCCGGAGCCGCAGGCGGGATCGAGCAGCCGCTGGTCGGGCGAACCCGTGTAGCCGACCTGATCGAGCACATGCCTAGCCAACCAGTCCGGGGTGTAATACTCGCCCAACACATGCCGCAACGCGCGTGGGAATAAGTCTTGATAGAGCGCCTTAAAAAGATCGCACTCGGCCCGATCGTCACGCAGCCAGCCGACGCGCCGCTCCGCCAGCCGATCGCGGATCCGGTCCGACAGCCGTCGAATTTCCTGGCATCGCGATTCGGCAACCCAGGAAAACGGACTGCCGGGCAGCAGATCACCGCCGACTCGGCCGACGGCCAGATCGGCCGCCCGATTCACGACCATAGCATAATACGTCTGCATCGCGAACAGCAGCCGATCGGCGTTGCCGTCAACGGTTGACACGCCGTACCGCTTGGCCAAACGAGCCAGGTGGTTCGGCGCCCGTTCGAGTACATGGCCGGCCCAACGCCCAAAATCAGCCCGCCACGCATCGATCGTCTCCGACGCCTCCGACGCAAGAATTGCATAGAAGCCGGCGACTCCCTCGCGCGCCAACGCGGTCCGAATGCCGAAGTCGCGTTTCAAGTCGGGGCCGGTCCATGTTGATTTTTGATCGGGCATCGTGGCATCCCAGCCGGGCTAGTCTGGCGGTCCGTAGGTTATGGCTTCAGCATACCGAAAGCCCGTAGGTTATGCTTTAGCATAACGAAAGGTCTTATGCCCACAAGCGTTACGCCAAGACGCTGCTGATCGACACCGACGCCCTGCGTGAACGCTCTATATCTCCCATTCTGCGTAAGTTTATTGTTATTCGCTCCGGTTTCTCCACTCTTCGGGGTGGGTTATGGATTTTTTGGGGCTTTTGTGAGCATTTTTGTCCTTCCGTTCGATTCCCCGGTTGCATTCTGCCGACCTTTTGCTAAACTGAGGGGCTTAGTATTTGGTTGAAACATACAAGTTCTAGACAGAGTTGTAGCAGACGCGGTAGGAGGAGCGTGCTTCCTGTAGAAGCCACGCGAGCCCGGCCCAAGGTGGAGCAGTCGCGGTAACCGATGACTATTACCAAAGAGCGTAAAACGGAACTGATCGGCGAATTCAAGCGCAACGACAGCGATACGGGATCGCCGGAAGTTCAAATTGCCATCCTGACGACTCGGATCAACAGCTTGACCGGGCATTTGCAGGGTCACAAGCGAGACTTCGCCTGCCGGCGAGGCCTACTGATGTTGGTCAGCCGTCGTCGTCGGCTGTTGGATTACCTCAAAAAGGTCGATCCGCAGCGTTACCTCGACATCCTTCGCCGACTGGATATCCGTAAGTAATCCGCGGCGATCTTCTCGCACCCTGGCGCTTCGGCTGGTTGGATCCACCCAGCGGATCTTTGTGGCATGCGCATTGCGTTCATCGGTGGTCTTTGTCCGCGGTTTCATGGCCCCCGCCGGCGCTGCTCGTTTCTACACGGCCCCACGGTGATCTCGTCGTCCGCGCGCTGCGACAACTCAAAATCTGATGAAGGAAGGTAGGAGAGTATCTTGAAAGTACGAGTAGAACGGCAAATCGGAGCGTCAGTCCTTTCGATCGAAACCGGCGAATTGGCCAAACAGGCCGCCGGAAGTTGTTTAATTCAATACGGCGAGACCGTCGTCCTGGTGGCCGTCGCCACCGGCGCCCCCAGGGCGGGCGATTTCTTCCCGCTCACCTGCGACTATCGCGAACGCGTCGCCGCGGCCGGAAAGTTCCCCGGCGGATTCCTCAAACGCGAAGGTCGACCCACCACCAAAGAAACATTGACCGCCCGGTTGATGGACCGCCCCATCCGTCCCCTCTGGCCCGAAGGGTTCCGCGACGAAGTGCAGATTCAGTCGTTCGTCATGGCTAGCGACCGTCAGAACGATGGCGACGTCCTCGCGATGAACGGTGCGTCGGCCGCGCTGACCATCTCGCCCTTGCCGTTCCAAGGCCCGATCGGCTCAGTCCGCCTCGGTCTGATCAACGGCGAGTTCGTCCCATTCCCCACCCACGACGCCTTGGAAGAGAGCGATCTCGACCTGATCGTCTCGGGCAGCAAGGACTCGATCCTGATGATCGAGGGTTTCGCCCGTGAAATGCCCGAAGACCAAATGGCCGAGGCCATCGTCGCGGCCCATGCCGTGACCCGCGAGATCTGCGAGATGCAGGAAGAGCTGGCCCAGAAAGTCGGCACGGTCAAGAAAGAGTATGCGTTGGTCTCGCACGAAGAATTGTATCAGGCGCTGCGGTCGAAATACTACGACGCCTTCCGTACAGCCAAGCAGACCGAGGGCAAACTCGCCCGGGCCGAGGCCTGCTCCGAACTGAAGAAGAAGGCTCTCGAAGAGACGATTCCCGACCCGAAGGCCGACGGCGCCGTCTCGGCCGATGCCTTTGCCGTCGCTTGGGAAATGCTCGAAACCCGCGTCACGCGCGACCAGATCCTCACCGGCACCCGTTCCGACGGCCGCGACCATCGCACGTTGCGTCCGATCGAGTGCAAGGTCGACGTGTTGCCCCGCGTCCACGGCTCGGCGGTGTTCCAACGCGGCGAAACGCAATCGCTGGTCACCGTCACCTTGGGCACCGGTCGCGACGAACAACGCGTCGATGGGCTGATCGACGAATACTCGCAGAAGTTCATGCTCCACTACTACTTCCCGTCGTTCTCGGTGGGCGAGTGCCGTCCGATTCGCGGACCGGGCCGTCGTGAGATCGGCCACGGCGCGTTGGCCGAACGCAGCGTGAAGCCCGTCCTGCCCGATCCCGACGTCTTCCCCTACACCATCCGCATCATCTCCGACATCCTGGAGAGCAACGGATCCAGCTCGATGGCCAGCGTCTGTGCGGCCACGCTCGGCCTGATGGCCGCCGGCGTGCCGATCAGCAATCCCGTGGCCGGCATCTCGGTCGGTCTCGTCAAGGAGCCCGATCGCTACGTCCTCTTGACCGACATCATCGGCGACGAGGACCATTTCGGCGATATGGACTTCAAAGTGTCCGGCACGCAAAACGGCATCACCGGCATCCAACTCGACCTGAAGATCGCCGGCATCAGCGAGGAGATCGTCCGCAAAACGCTCGCCCAATCGCGTGAAGCCCGGATCGAAATCCTCCGTAAGATGCTCAGCGCCATTTCCCGCCCGCGCAGCGAAATCTCGGCCTGGGCGCCGCGATTGCTCCGCACGCACATCGACCCGGAAAAGATCGGCCTGTTGATCGGCCCGGGCGGAAAGATGATCCGCTCGATCCAAGAGACCACCGGCGCGTTGATCGAAGTCGAGGACGACGGCACCGTGAGCATCGCCAGCTTCAACGCCGAGGGCGCCAACGAAGCCATGCGCCGCGTCGAGGCCTTGACCGCCTCGGTCGAGGTCGGCCGCATCTACGACGGCCGAGTGACCAGCGTCAAGGATTTCGGTGCGTTCATCGAGATCCTGCCCGGCAAGGACGGCCTCTGCCACATCAGCGAACTGGCCGACGGCTATGTCAACAGCGTCGCGGACGTCTGCAAGGTCGGCGATGAAATGCAGGTCAAGGTGATCGCCATCGACGATCAAGACCGCGTGAAGCTCAGCCGCAAGGCCGTCCTCCGCGAGCAATCCGCCGGGAAGCCCGAAGGCGCCGAATAAGGGAAATCCAAAGGAGAGGGGTTGGGGATTGGAAAAACTAATCCCCAATCCCTAATCCCTAATCCGTATTTTCCCATGCCGTCTCATTCTCCCAACGCCGACAACCAACGGCTGATCGATCAGTATACCGAGATCGCGCGACTGGCTGGTGGGCTGGCGCACGAAATCAAAAATCCGCTGTCGACCATCCGCATGAACATGGAGTTGTTGGCCGAGGATTTTCGCGATTCCGAATCGCCGCGCGATCGCCGGGCGCTCAAAAAAGTTGAACTGGTCGAACGGGAATGCCTCCGGCTGCAAGACCTGCTCGACAACTTCTTGCGATTCAGCAAGGCCCATCGCCTGAACCTCCAGCCAAGCGACTTGAACGCGCAGGTCAGCCAGATCCTCGATTTCTATCGCCCGAAAGCGAAAGAGGCCAACGTCGAAATCATCGACTACCTTGCCGGCAACTTGCCGACGGTGCTGCTTGACCGAGAAGCCTTTCACGGCGCCTTGCTGAACCTGGTGCTCAACGCTGAACAAGCGATGCCGCAAGGTGGCCAACTCGTCGTCCGCACCTACGGCACGCCCGACGGCGTCGCCTTGGACCTGATCGACACCGGCGTCGGCATGGATGGCGAGACGCAATCGAAAGTCTTTGATGCCTTCTTCACACTCAAACGCGGCGGCTCAGGCTTGGGCCTTCCCACGACGAAGAAAATCATCGAAGGACACGGCGGCCGCATCCGCCTTCAAAGCGAGCCCGGCCGCGGCACGCAAATCACCATCAAGCTCCCCATCCCCGCCCGACTCCCCGCCGACGGCAACGCGTAGAGATCCAAATCACCGTTCCAGTGTCTTCAACCACGCGCGGAACGAGCGAATCCACGTTGTTTCGTCCGTCTCGTTTCGCTTGCCGAGAAAACGTTCAATTTCGTCCAGCGGCATAAACGGAAACGTCGGGCTGCGAGTTTGCTGGATGTACGTGCCGTCGGATTGAAGTTGATACACTTTCAGCGTCGTTGCATCGCAGAGCCAGACTTCGGGAACGCCGAGGTCGGCATAAATGCTCAACTGATTGAGTGAGCTCGACGAGATGTCCACTTCGACGGCCAGATCCGGCGGAGGATCGATCCGCAAATCGATCTCATCCCGTCCCCGCACACGCGATTCGTTGGCGATATAATACGATTCGTCGGCTTCCAAGCCCCGTTCTTCCCATTCGGCCTTTAGCGTGGTCGAGCTGGCGCTGCTGATCGGAATATTGTACTCTTCCGTTGCGGCCTCGATCATCCGGCCGATGTAACGCTTCAAACGTTCATGCTCTCGCGAGGGCGACATCATCTCCAAATACCCCCGATCGTAGGTGAAACGGGTGCCGGGGTTCTTCGATTCGGCCAGAAGCGACTCGAAGGTGGCCCAAGAAATGCCGGAAAGAAGAACGCGATTTTCGGCCTGTGGAAGGTTTTCTACGGACATAACAGACAACTCCTGCAAGCCCACCACCCATCAGTATTGTAGCTCGGTCGTCCTACGAGGTAAAGGCACTTTCGCAAGAGACGACACTCTGTTCGTGATGCGGTCAGCCCCTCCCGGCTTCCTCGCGAGGGGTGGTTCTGGTCGTTTCGGCGTCGATTCGGTATCATCATCGGCATGAATGCCAATGAAGCCAAATCGACCAATAACGCCTTCGATCCGCCGGCCGAGGTGCTGATCGTCGATAACGATCACGCCCATGCCGAAACCGTGGCCGAAAGCCTCGAACGGATCGGCTGTCACTGCCGCGTGGCGACCTCGGGCGGCGAGGGCGCGAAGCAGATCGAGGAGACGCCGTTCGACGTCGTCATTACCGACCTGGTGATGAACGATATCGACGGCCTGGGCATCCTCGGCCGCGCGAAGACCGACCAGCCCGACGCCGAGGTGATCCTCATGACCGGCCACGGCACCGTCCCGTCGGCCGTCGAGGCGATGCGCAGCGGGGCGTTCAACTACCTGCTCAAACCGCTCGATGTCGCGCAACTCCGCGCCACCGTCACGAAAGCCATCGAGAGTTCCCGGCTTCGCCGGACCAATCTCGAACTGAAACGCCGGCTCGACGAGCGCTTTGGGTTCGAGGGCGTCGTCGGCGACAGTCCGCAAATGCGCGACGTGATCGAGCGGCTCAAGCGGATCGCACCGACCAACGCCAGCGTGTTGATCCAGGGCGAGACCGGCACCGGCAAGGAACTGGTGGCCCAATCGATCCATCAAAACAGCCCGCGGAAGAACAAGCCATTCGTCGCGCTCAACTGCGCCGCGCTGAGCGAGAACATTTTGGAGAGCGAACTGTTCGGTCACGTGAAGGGCGCGTTCACCGACGCCTCGACCGATCGGGTCGGTAAGTTCGAATACGCCCACGGCGGCACGATGTTCCTCGACGAAGTGGGCGACATGCCCCTGCCCACCCAAATCAAGCTCCTGCGCGTGTTGGAAAACGGCGAGATCACGCGCGTCGGCTCGAACAACCCGATCAAGGTGAACGTCCGAATCCTCTCGGCCACCAATCGCAACCTGGAAGAGGCGATCGAGGCCGGCACCTTCCGCAGCGACCTGTATCATCGGCTAAAGGTCGTCACGATTCGTCTGCCGACGCTCTGCCAGCGCAGCCAGGACATCCCGATCCTGATCGACTACTTCGTCAAGCAGTTCGTCGCGCAGCATGGCAAGCAGATTCGCGGCATGTCGCCTGCCGCGCGGCACAAACTAATGACCTTCGACTGGCCCGGCAACGTTCGCCAACTCCGCAACGTCGTCGAGAGCATGGTCGTGGTCGATTACGACGGACTGCTCGACCTCGACGACCTGCCCGAAGAACTCGCCGGAACGCCGGAACCCATCGGCCAGCCCACGACCTCGTCGCTCACGGCCTTGGTCGGCAAGCCGATCGCCGAGATCGAGCGGCTCTTCGTCGCCGAAACGCTTCGCATGACCGCCGGCAATCGCGAGGAGGCGGCCAAGATGCTCGGAATCGGCGAGCGCACGCTCTATCGCAAAATCAAGGAGTTTGGGCTGTGAGCAAAACGTCCCCTCTCCCGCCGGGAGAGGGTTAGGGTAAGGGCGATCTGCCAATTGCTCCTGTTTTGCGCCACGGTTCTTCGTCCCAACGTCGAGAGGGTGAACGCAACGTAGTGCAATTGCAGCCGGTGCCGCAGTTGGTCATAGATTATGGATGGAAAATTCGAATTCGGCGAGAACTGGACCCGCTTCCTCCGCGAGCTGACCGACGAGCGCATCGAACGGGCCCAGCAATCCCTGCAATCGATGCTCGGTCGCGATTCG
>JAEWUR010000736.1 GCA_023397045.1 Planctomycetota bacterium | reverse complement strand
CTGCCAACTCGGCGCGGCGCTCGTTGAAACAACATCACGGTAATCACCATGAGCGGGCCCAACATCGGCGCCGGTATGCCCGGCGTTTCGTCCAGTCGTTTTTGGGAAACAACCAGTTTCTTCCGCTGTCGCCAACAAATCCTCGGCCAAGCTGCGAATCGCCGGTTTCCGCTCAAGCGACGGGCGTTGCGAATCGAACCGCTGGAATGCCGGCATCTGATGGATGCCGCCGGTCTCGCGTCGCTCATCTCTCCCGACTGGTTTGCAACCGTTGCACAAGACGCCGGGATGGAACACGCCAACGTCGCGACCTGGACCGCGGAGAATACGGTCGACAAACCCTCGGTCGACGGCCTATCGGATGCAAGTTCTTCGAACCTTTACGATTGGATTGTCCAATTCGACACGTCCGCGGTGGCGAGCATTGCGTCCGTCGCCGAGACCGCATCGCTGCTGGCCGGTGGAAACATCAATTTCCAAGTGATCTCCGGCCTGGGACTCGTCGGAATGGTGCTCGTCCGCAGCTCGGACGCTACGTGGCAACAGGTTGAGGACTATCTCGCCCAAAACAGCTTCGTCGACGCTTTCGAATTGGATGCGGTTCGGCAATTTGAGGTTGCGACGAGTTCCAACGATCCCTATGCCGGCAATCTTTGGGGAATGAACAAGATCGACGCGAAGGACGCCTGGGGAATTTCGACCGGCAGCCAAAGCGTCGTCGTGGCGGTGATCGATACCGGCGTCGACTACACCCATTCGGACTTGGCGGCGAACATCTGGCGCAACTCGGGCGAGATCGCCGGCAACGGCGTCGACGACGACGGCAACGGAATGGTCGACGACCTCTACGGCTACGACTTTTTGAATAACGACGGCGATCCGATGGACGACAACGGCCACGGAACGCACGTCTCCGGCACGATCGCCGCGGTGGGCAACAACGGCATCGGCGTTGTCGGATTGAATTGGACCACGTCGATCATGGCGCTGAAGTTCCTCGGCAGCAACGGCCAAGGATACATTTCGGACGCGATCCGCGCAGTCAACTACGCGACGATGGAGCGGACCGTCTATGGCGTGAACATTCGCGTCATGAACAACAGTTGGGGCGGCGGCGGTTTCAGCTCGGCCATGCAGAGTGCCATTCAAGCAGCCAACGATGCGGGCATCCTTTTCGTTGCTGCCGCCGGCAATAGCGGCTCGAACAACGATCTGTCGCCGCAATATCCCGCGAATTATGCGCCGGCCAACGTCATTTCGGTCGCCGCCACGAATCAGTACGATCAGCTCGCGTATTTCAGTTGCTATGGCGCGACGACCGTCGACGTGGCCGCGCCGGGAATGTCGATCTACAGCACGCTGCCGGGCAATCGCTACGGCTCGTACTCGGGCACGAGCATGGCGACGCCCCACGTGGCCGCGCTGGCCGCGTTGGCCTGGGCCGTCGATCCGACGGCGACGGTGGCCGAGGTGCGAAGCGCCATCCTGAACGGCGCGGAATCGGTGGCCGCATTGAGCGGCAAGGTCGTCACCGGCGGACGGATCAATGCGTTCAATACGCTGCAACGGATGGGACAGGGCGATACGCCGGCACCCGATCCGACGCCGATCGACACGCCAGCCTACAGCAATATCGGGCTGTACGACGCGGCGTCGTCAACCTTCTATCTGAACTCGACGAACGGCGTCGAGAACATCAATTCGGTGTTCCAATACTCGCCCGCCGCGGGCGATTGGACCGCCGTTACGGGCGATTGGAACGGAAACGGACAAGACACCATCGGGCTGTACGACGCGGCGAAGTCCCGATTCTATCTGAGAAACTCGAACGATACCGGCAAAGCCAGCACCGCCTTTTCCTACGGGCCGGCGGGTTGCGGGTGGACGCCGATCACGGGCGATTGGGACGGCGACGGCGTCGATACGATCGGCCTGTACAATCCCGCGACGTCAACCTTCTACCTGAAGAACTCGAACGCCGCCGGCGTTGCGGACGTCACGTTTGTGTATGGCCCGGCCGGCAAGGGGTGGATTCCCGTCGTCGGCGATTGGAACGGCGATGGCCGCGATACGATCGGTCTGTACAATCCGGGCACCGCAACATTCTACCTGCGCGATTCCAATAGCTGCGGATTCGCCAATAGCACCTTCGTCTATGGGCCTTACAGCAATGAGTGGAAGCCGGTCTCGGGCGATTGGAACGGCGATGGCCGCGATACCATCGGCCTGTACAATGCGGCGACGTCGACCTTCTACCTCCGAAACAACAATACTGGCGGCCATGCAGACGTAACTTTCGCCTTCGGCGCGGCCAACAACGGCGCGACGCCAATCGTCGGGGCGTGGTTCGCCGCGGGAACATCAAGTGTATCATCGGTGCAAGACATCCTCGAACCAACGGCCGCCGTGGATGCCGTCTATCTCGACCGGACGTTCGACCGCATCGCGAACCTGATCGACGAACATCTGTCGAGCGATTCGGCCCTGCTCGATCATGCCGGAATGGAAGACGGCGGACTATTGACCGCGCTGGACCATTCGGTTCGGCATGGGTGGAGTCGGGCGGCCGATCCGATGACGCCGTCCGTTACGCAGCGTTTCGGCGATCGGTGGACGTTCGATCGACAAGACGGGATCGACGTCGAACACGCCTCGACCGAAAGCGGCTCCTTCGATCCGGTCGCGCTGGACCGCGTTTTCGAGCTGCTAGGACAGATGGAGTTCTAGCCGCGACTCACAGGTAGCGGTCCAGAATCCGGCGGCTTCCGGCATCCAGGCGTCGCGTGTCGGGTATCAGATACCGGATGCCGTGGCTGTCAACCAGCATGATCCGATGTGGGCCGAGGCGGCGCACGTCGTTGTCGCTGTCGTCCATCAGGAACGTCGTTCGCCCGCGATCGGTCACGATGGTCCATTGCGACGGGTCGCTGTCCGCATAGACCTGTTCGATCCGCACGACCACGGGCACGAATTCGCGACGCGCCAATTCGTCTTCGACCATTGCCAGCACGTTCGGCGGCAACGTGCTTGGATCTTCGACGCAGATGATTTCGTGCCCTTCGGCATCGCAAATCGAGACGTATTCGCCAGGGGCGGAAATTGGAAACGCTCGAGCAACCTCGACGCCGACCTGACGACGCCCGTCGGGCCAAACCAGGACAATCTGCCCCCAGGCATCGCGTTCCAATCCAAAAGACTCGTTCGTTTTGTCAGCGTTCATCGTTGATGACAATATCCTGTCCTAACCCAGCACCCAACCCCCAAACCCCAAACCTCAAATCCCGGATCTCAAATTTCGGATCTCAAATCTCAAATCCCAAATCCCAAATCTCAAATCCCAAATCTCAAATCCCTAATCCCTAATCCCGAACCCCGAATCCCTAATCCCGAACCCCCAATCCCGAATCCCTCCCTACCCGTACCCCAATT
>JAEWUR010000057.1 GCA_023397045.1 Planctomycetota bacterium | reverse complement strand
TCTAATCGCGCTACTGTTGCCGGCGGTGCAGGTGGCTCGAGAGGCGGCGAGGCGCATGCAGTGCGCGAATAATCTTAAGCAAATCGGCTTGGGCCTTCACAACTACCTGACCACGGCTGGACTGTTTCCACCAGGCGAGCAGTTTCAGCCCGTTTCGGCGAGCGGCGATTACGGCCCCTCCTGGGCTCTCTCGATTCTGCCGCATATTGAGTTGGTTCAGTTGTTTGAGATGATTGATTTGAAATTTCCGACGTTTTCCTCTCCACTCAAAGGGCCCGCCACACATCAGCAGGCGCTCTGCACGCCGGTTGCATCGTACCGATGTCCCACTTCAACCCACGCGCGAACGTTCAACTACTTGAGCACAGCCGCTCCAAGCGCTGCCGGATTTTCCATTAACGACATGAGCCTATTGGAATACGTAGGAATTGCCGGTTCCAATCGGAGACCACCGTATGGCCCCTCGGACCTAATGGCAAAGGACGATCGGTCCGTAGGGGGCGTCCTCTACATGGACAGTAAGATCGGGGCGGCGGATATTCGCGATGGTCTTTCGAACACCATGCTCGTGGGCGAATCCTCTGACCTGGCGCACGGCCAGGAATACAGCGGCAACGGCGGGATCGGTGGAAACGAGACGACATTGGGGCTGGGCGCGGGCCGGGCCGGCACGGCGACCGACGGATATTACTCCGCCAAGGTCGTGGGATATCCGCCAAACTCTCCTGTCTATCTCAAGCATGTGCCATGGGAGTGTTGCGTGACGTGCCAAGAGCCTGCGCCGAACACCTCTGTCCAAGCCGCGTTGAAGAGCGGTCATCCCGGAGGAATCCACATCCTTATGGCCGACGGCAGTACGCACTTCCTTAGCGACAACGTTGATATTTCAACCTTAAGAGATTTGGCGGATCGGGACGACGGCCATCCGTCCGGGAGCTTCTGAACTTCCGTTCCGTCATCCACGGAGAAGGCTGTGCGGCCGTGCAGATGCATGCCGGATTCTTTGTCCACCACCTTATATCCATTTCGCAGCAATGAAACGAAACCAGGCAAAGTTCGCGATTCTGTCCTTATCCATCGCGCTCGCCGCGACAATATTCGGCTGTGGTCCTCGCGGAGGCGATCTGCCAAAGTCGCCCGTGTCGGGCAGCGTCACGTATCAAGGTAAACCGCTGAGTTTTGGCAGGGTCCTCTTCTATCACTCTTCCGGCCACACCGTGGGCGCGGATATCGCCGCGGATGGCACGTTCGCATTGGATGTCTATCAGGGTGAAAACGGCGTATCCATCGAATGTTACGATTACCAACGGCCGGGATCGAAAACACAACGTTCACGCGCGGGCGGCGACACCAGCATGATACCGGCACGGTATTTGAGTTGCGGTACTTCAGGTCTCGCCATCACGGTTGAGCCGGACGGCAAGAATGATGTGGTATTGGAACTCAAGGATTAACGCGCTGAATGAAAGGTCTACCAATGAACAGTAAGGAGAAGAATGACATGGTGCGTCCGGCCGTTCTAGGCACATGTTGCGCAGTCATTCTCATTATTGCCGCACCCGCCATCGCCGCATCCAGTTTCACCGACGTGTTCGTTGGCGGGGCCGACGGCCCGGACGGCACACCCTACTATCGTATCCCAACACTGGTTACCGCACCCAATGGAAACCTGATTGCCTTGATCGAGGGACGCCCGACGCCTGATGACCCCGCAGTCGTTGAGGGCCAGTTTGTCAAGTTGTTAAGCAAGGTATCTTCGGATAACGGGGCAACGTGGTCGCCATTGAAGGTTGTTGCATCGAGTGACAACTTCAGTTACTCCGATGCTCGCCCGATGATCGACGCCATCTCGGGAAAGATGGTTTTGCAGTATACACAATGGCCCAGTGGCTACACGGGTCTTCCCGCATTGAACGAAACGGTGGCGTTTTACCGCACGAGCACAGACAATGGTCAGTCGTGGAGCGAGGCGGTGAATATTGACAGCCAAGTTAAAGATCCGGGTTGGTACGAGACATGCAATGGCCCAGGCACAGGAATCCAGTTGCGTTGGCAAACGCAAGCGCAAGGCGGCCATAATGGCCGGCTTATTACACCGGCGTTCGTGCTTCCGCAAGAACACTTTCCGTCTTACGATTTCCGGAATGCGTCCTTCTACAGCGACGACTCCGGCGTCAGTTGGGACCACAGTCCCGTCGCGCCCGGCGATTGCGTGGGAAGCGAAGCGCAGATTGTCGAGCTGACCAATGGTGATCTCTTGATGGATTCCCGCGGTCTTGGCAATCGGCCGCGATGGTTGAGCCATGATGGCGGCGCCACATGGGGCGAAGTGCGCTACGGCGACATTCCCGTTGCCGATGTGAGCGCCGGCCTGATTCGCTATTCAGCAAAGCGCGACGGTCAAGATCGCGACCGGCTCCTGTTCTCGGCGCCCTTGGGTAACCCGCCGGGTTCCGGCAACTCTCGCGATAACTTGGGGCTCTGGACGAGTTACGATGAGGGGAAGACTTTTATCAACCCTGTCTTAGTTGCCAGCCAGGACGTTGCCGGCTATTCGGCCGTTCAGAAGCTCGCGAATGGCTCGGTTGGCATTCTCTACGAAAAATTGGGATCAACAAGAATCGCGTTCGCTAGTCTGCCTATGGCCGATATCGAGGGACAGGAGTTTCGGTCGTCACTGACGCACTATGACGGCTTTGACAACAACATCGATCGTCATCGCGGCGGTATCGGTTGGTCCGGCTCGTGGACAGGTACATCTGTGGCAACCAATGACTATAACGCCCAACTCGGTGGTTCGGGCTTGGCTTTTGCCGGCCATCCCGTCGTCGAGGGAGGCGGTCGAATGGACCTGACGGTCAACCACAACACGACTGAGCGCCATCTTGCGACGCCAATCGACCTGAATGCAAACGATACAACATACATCGGGCTTCTAGTGAGCCAGGCAATCGACACGGACACCGAAAAGACCGGAAAGCTACTTCGCGTCTGTTTGCAGGATTCAGATGACGTCGCGCAATTTAATTTCGGCGTCAACAACGACGAACAGTTCTTTCTGACGGACTTGAGTAACACTACCCAGAACAGCCCCGGGATCATCAGCAGTTCCGCAACGTACCTTGTGGTGTTGAAGATTGAATCGCAGGATAACCAAGAGACTGGCAATTCCGATCGAGTGTTTCTCAAGGCATTTCAATCGGGTGTCGACATCGTTCCCGACACCGATGCAGAACTTGATTGGATGTTGATGGGCATGACTGACGTCAACAGCAGCGCGATTCTCGACCAAATATCTTTCTCATGCAATTCGAATGCGAACTGGTCGTTCGATGAGTTGCGCATTGGCAATCGCTTTGACGCTGTTGCGGGGATGTACAGTGTGCCTGAACCAAAATCAATCATGATGTTGTCTGCCGTGGCGCTGGGTTGGCTACTGTTCCGGTCGTGTCTCCGAAGGAATGCGAGGAGCCTATCCCAGGAAACTTCGAAACGTTGTGTAACTTATGCGTAAAGGAAACGGACATGAGATTGACGAGTATGGTCGCTTTGGCATTGGTTTCAGGTGTGGCATTTGTTGGCCGCCTCTCGGCCGCGGAACCGCTGTCCGGCGACGAACCTAAGGCATTTGAGGCAACGGACGTTCAGCGGCGCACGATTTATCATTCGCCGGAAACGCCGGGCTTTACATGTTGGACCTATGCGACGATCATGCCGGATCAGAGCATTCTTGTTACTTTTTACCAGGCAACAGGGCCCAAGGACGGCCGCCCGCGTGCGCCAATGGAGGTGCGGAAGAAACTGGGGATGGACTCGCAGACTGCGTCGGACCCTCTTCGTGACATGACCGGGCTAAAAACATGTAACGTCTATCTACGATCAGCCGACAATGGCGAAACATGGAAGACCGTGAGCGAGGACTGTTTCCAAACTTGTTATAATAGTCTCGTCTATGGGATGGCGGTAACAGGAGACAACACGGTTCTTCGCGCACTGCATGGAAGTTATCTTCCCTACGATACCGACGTGCCGGGGACCGGCCAATGGCAGCGATCCGAGGATGGAGCGAAGACGTGGAGCAAGCTGAACAGTTTTTTACCACCGAGCCGATTCATGGTCTGGCCTGTCGGTATCCGGCAGTTGCGAGACGGCCGAATGATAATGCTTGGAGGGGTGGCGAAAAAGCCTTCGGATCAGGGGACATGGTCCGAGTATGGGGATATCCTAGAGCCATTGCTGCTCATCTCCAACGATAACGGCAGGAGTTGGGGCGAACCGATTCAGGTGATTCCGGACGAATATCGCAAGGGATGGTCGGTTGACGAGTGCGATGCGGTCGAGCTCTCGAACGGCGATCTATTTTGGGTTTTTCGTCGTGCTGTGCCCGAGGATGCCGACAAGCCATGGACCGAACGACGCCACACGTATTGGCAGGGAGTGACGGAGAAGTGCGGCGACACGTGGAAGCCGAAATGGGTGGGGCCGTCACCGTTTCCGAACCTTGGATTGCCCAATCTCATAGCGACGCAAGAAGGCGTGATCCTTTTAGTCAACGCCGGCCACTGGACCGACGATGCAGGGACAACTTGGCATCCGGTCTACAATCGTCCTGCTCTACCCTATTATCCCAAGGGCGTGCAATTGGAGAACGGGCAAATCCTCGTGTTCGGTCACGTCGGATCCGATGATCCGTACGGTGTCGTGGATCAATCGATTGTCCTGGACAGTTACCGATTGAAAGAAAAATGAAGCAACCCATGGGTGGATTTTGCCTTCCGGAGACATCTGACCCCTACTCCGGCTATGGCGGCCCTTCCCGATATCATCTCCAAGGATGAGCATACGACAATGCGATTTGCCTTTGCCGGTTCCAGATTGCGCAACTCGCGGCTTTGCTTGATACGCGTGTTGTCGCTGTTATCTGTGCTATACTGCGCTCACCCGGTTCTGACAGATCCGGCGGTTCGTGCCGACGATGGGCACGGCCTCGATTCCGTCCGAGAATCGTGTCGGCCGGTTGAACTGCGGTGCGAATACCTTCGCGATCCGATCGGCATCGATGTGACGAAGCCGCGTCTGAGTTGGGTGATCGAGTCGGGCCATCGCGGGCGACGGCAGACCGCTTATCAAATCATTGCGGCATCGTCGGCCGAGATTCTGGCGAACGATCGGGGTGACCTATGGGATAGTGGCAAACTCGCATCCGACCAAAGCGTTCTGGTGGAATACGCCGGCAAGCCGCTGACCTCGGGGGCAGAGTGTTTCTGGAAGGTGCGGATCTGGGACGAGGACGACGTGGCGTCGGACTGGAGCTCGCCGGCACGCTTTACCATTGGTTTGCTGTCGGCCGACGACTGGAAGGGCCAGTGGATCGGCATGGCCTCGGCCACCGATCATGACGAGCCTTGGTTCCGAAAGACCTTTTCGTTGGAGCAGAAACCTGAATCGGCCGTTGCATATGTCAGCTCGATCGGTTACCACGAACTTTATGTCAACGGCCGACGGGTCGGCGATCGCGTGCTGAACCCGTCGGTGAGTTACTTGGCGAAGCGTGCCTTGTATGTAGGCTACGATTTGGCCGATTACTTGATGCCGGGGGAAAACGTCATCGCTGTCTGGCTCGCGCCGGGCTGGTCGCTATTTACGAGCGTCAATGCGCAGGTCGATTTTCAACTCGGCAAAAGGCCGCTCGTCCTGGCACAGGTGGACATACGAACTACCGATGGCAAATCGCTCTCATTGGCCACCGACGACACCTGGAAATGCCAACTCAGTAACGAAACGCATCTTGGCGAGTGGACCTATACGAACTTCGGCGGCGACCGGATTGACGCAACAAAGGACGTGCCGGGCTGGAACAATATTGGCCTGGACGATTCCTCTTGGGAACGAGCGGCCGTGCATTCTTTTCGGCGAACTCTTTCGCCCGATTTAGTTGAGCCCAACCGGAAGTGCGAAACGATCCATCCCGTCAGCGTGACGCAGAAAGGGCCGCGTAAGTACCTGATCGATATGGGCCGATTCTATGCGGGATGGATCGAAGCGAAGCTGAAGGGCACGCCCGGCAGTACGGTCGTCGTTTCGGCGTCCTATGTGAACAACCTTGAATGCCAATACAATCAACGCAACGAATACGTGATTGGGGCAAGCGGTAGCGGAACCTTCTGTAATCGTTTCACTTATCATGGCTGCCGTTACGTCACGATTGAAGGCATGGATGCACCGCCGTTGCTGACAGACATCGTCGGTTACCGAATCGGGAACGATCTCAATCGCGCGGGCAGCTTCGACTGCTCCAATCGGCTGCTGAAGAGGATCTATGACGCCGACTTAAACAACTGCCTAAACCTTATCACGGGCGGTATGCCGGCCGATTGCCCCCACCGTGAGCGCTTGGGCTACGGCGATTCTAGCCTGGGAATGCTCGACGCGATGCTTCTCAGTTTCGAGTCCGGTGCATGGAGCACCAAGTGGTCGCAGGATTGGTGCGATATTCAACAAGAAGACGGCTATGTGGCCCATACGGCGCCGACCATGGACGGCGGAGGCGCGCCGTGGCTGAGCGGCAGCGTAATGATGGTTCCGTGGGGCGTTTTTCAGTCGTATGGTGATCGCAGAATCCTCGAAACAACCTATCCATCGATCCAACGGTGGTTGGCTTTCCTGCAAACGCAATGCGATGCCGATGGTTTGCTGACGTCCTTCATGCGACCGGGCACTGCGTTTCCGCAATGGTGTTTCATCGGTGATTGGGTCACCCCGCATGGAAGCGAATTGAGCGATTCGGTCGAGGCCCTCTATTTCAACAACTGCTATTATCTCGTGGCCGTGCGGACCGCCGCGCAAATCGCCGGAGCATTGGGCAAGGAAAGCGACGCGGCAGACTATGAGACGCTTGGGGAGAGCGTTGCATCGGCCATCAACAAGCGATTTTTCGTTCCGGAGAAGGACGTTTATCTCGACACTCGTCAGAGCCGCTATGTGATGGCGCTCGTCTCTGGCGTCGTCCCGGAAGATCGCAAGTCCGCCGTTCATGCGAACCTCCGCCGCGAAATCCTGGTGGGCCAAAACGGCCACCTGGATGTGGGCGATCCGGTGATTTATTACATGACCCGGTATCTTACGGAACACGATGCCAACGACGTCGTGTTCACGTACATGAACCAGAAGACGTATCCCGGCTATGGGTTCTTCATCGAACAGGGGCTGGACACGTGGCCGGAGACGTGGGATGCCCAGGGCGACCCATCCATGATCCACGGTTGCTTCGCAGGGATCAGCGCCTGGCTGATTCGAGGCGTTTTGGGGATCCGGCCCGATCCAGCCGTTCCGGGTTTCAAGCATTTTATCATCAAGCCGGCCGTAGTGGGCGACCTTACCTGGGCCAAGGGGGAATGCCATTCTCCCTACGGACGAATCGGATGCGATTGGGCCTTAAGGGATGGCACGCTGAACGTGAAGGTCGATATTCCCGCCAATTCGTCGGCAACGGTGTACTTGCCGGCAAGAAATCC
>JAEWUR010000722.1 GCA_023397045.1 Planctomycetota bacterium | reverse complement strand
CTCATGAGCACATCGGCGGTCACTTGCTCGCGGTCATCGGGCAAGGCCTTCCGTTGGATCGCCGCGATGATCGGGTCCATCCGCCCCCATTCGGATTTATAAAAATCGGCGAACCGCTGATACTCGGCCGCTTCGGATTGCGTCACCTGATCCACCGGTACGTCGGTGATCGGCACGAAGGAGCCGAGTTGACCTCGTAAGCTGTCGCGGACCTTGCCGTCGATGATCTCGACGCGACTGCCGTCGGGCAATGGACCGAACTCGGGCGGCAAAAGGCTTGCCGCTTTGAGTTGCTCGATCGTGTCGCCAATCTGGTTTTCAGCGACGGCGGCCAACCGGGACAACTCGACCAATTCGATATCGGAGGCCGCCTGGAGCCGACGGGCCATCTCGACCCGATACCGTGGGCCTGTCATGTTGCGGAAGAACGCATCCGACACGTAGAACCAGATCGTGTCGTCGCGGCTCAACGGCATAAGCGTTCGGGCGTGCCGGAATTCCGGCGTGTTGCCTAATCCACCCTCGCCCGAGAGTTTTGTCGCCAGGAATCGCTCAACCAAATGTTTCGACGTCGTGATGAAATGATAATCATCGTCGACGACATAGTAGGATCGGACCGATCCGTCGGGCGACGTCAAGAATGAGACATCGCGGCCATCGATCTTGAGCTTCTCGTCGGACACTCCGCCGGCTGTAAGACGTTCCTTCCGCTGTTGCATCAAGCTGGCCGACAGAGCCATGCTGCTGCGCGCCTGGAAAAGGATGCCATACGATGCGCCTTCGCGGAAGAACATGTCGGTGCCGATGATGGCCACGTCGGCCACGACCGTGTCGCCGAGTAGCCGCGAGAGGGCCGTCTGTTTCAGTACGAGTTGTTTTTCCATCCGGCTGCTCAAGCCGCGATCGAGTCCACGCATCGCGATCAGGTTCTGTACGTCGCCGCCCCATCGAGCCAACGTGTCTTGGAGCCAAAGAAAATTGGCGAAACTCCCAAATCGGGCGTAAAAACACTCGGCCGGAATGCGATAGGCCATCGGCTCGATCTTCACGTCGGCATCGGGCTCGGGAACGGCGAGCGCCTCGGCGTGCATCGGCTCGGGCAACGGCTGGTCAGCCGCCTGCGCGAGGTTGTTCAGCCCCAGGATACGATCCTGCATCATCGCGGTGCGAACCGATTCGGTGCCGAGGTGAAAACCGATCTCCTTGCGCAACTCGGCATAGGCCGACGGCATCTGCTGTTCCTTCGGCAAATCGAGATTCAGCCGACGTGCAAGCGTACTCATCACAAAACTATCGACCAACGGAGGATAGTCGGGTTTCGGCTCCAAAGCGCTGGCAGGCTTCGAGTATTGCTGCCACCATTGCCCGAGCAAATTCTGATGGGCCGCCGGATTGGCGAGCGGAACGACATGCAAGGGGATCGGTTGCCGGGCGTCGAGCGAAATATTCAAGGGGTCCGTGCCGCGGAACAAGAAATAGAGGGTGCAACGCGGCGGGCGATTGAACACCTCTCGCAAAATTCCACCGACCTGCTGCCGAACCGGTCCGCCGGTGGTCAGCGGCGTATCGCTGTTGATGATCTCCTTCATCATTTTGCCGAACGCGGGATTGTCGAGCGTCGGAAACAGCACGCGGCCGTTCTTCTCGTGCAAGCCGACGCCATCGATGCCCAGCGGCTCGGGCAACATCTCGCGCGGCAATTCGATCGTAATCTTGCCGACGCCGAACGGCTCGCCGGCGATGGCTTCGACCGCGATTGGTTTCGGGCCGGGATCGAAACGAAAGCGAATTTGGGCCGACGACTCATTCGCCGCCAAGCCGGCAAACCATGCGACAACGAATACCACGATCGCGTTTCGACGTGTTGTTTTCATGGCAGATCTTTTAGCGCCCCCAGTGGGAGCGTAAGGAGGGGGTATGGGAATTTGCAGGTCAATCCATTTTACGTTTTTGGAGGACGCAAGGAAAACGCCGATCGGACGATTTTTTCCTCGTTTCCTGGGGCGAACACCGGTCCAGAAAAGCCTCCAACAGCGCATATCCACACTCGGTCAAAATCGATTCCGGGTGAAATTGCAGCCCGACAACCGGCAATGTGCGGTGCTCGAACGCCATGATCGTTCCGTCCGCGGTCCACGCCGTCTTTTCGAGACACTCGGGCAACGAGTCGTTCGCAACAACCAAAGAATGATAGCGCCCGGCGATTAGGGGATTCGGCAGACCGGCAAACACGCCGCGACCCGTGTGTTCGATGGGCGACGTGCGGCCGTGGACGGGTTCGTTGGCGCGGATGATGCAACCGCCCAGCGCCGCCGCAATAGTCTGATGGCCCAGGCATATCCCCAAAATCGGAATCCGTTGATAGAAACGTCGCACAAGGTCGATCGTACAGCCTGCCTGGTCGGGAGCACACGGCCCAGGCGACAACACGATGGCCGACGGACCAAGCGATTCAATCGCTGCGGCGTCGATGGCCGTATTGCGAACGACCTGCGTCGTGCAACCCAATTGCTCGAAATATCGAGCCAGGTTATAGACGAAGCTGTCATAGTTGTCGATGACGAGTATCATGCCGCGAGTTTGGTCCCCTCACAGCGGCGGCTCTTTCGTATGCCAATCGGTCGCTTGCTGAAACATGCAGGCGCCGCGAAGCAATCGCTCTTCGGCAAACGGCGGGCACTGAAGATGCAGGCCGATCGGCAAGCCCGACGAGCTGAACCCGCAAGGGATCGAAATTCCGCCAATTCCAGCTAGGTTTGTGCTGACCGTGTAGAGGTCGAACAGATACATCGCTAGCGGATCATCGACGCGCTGGCCGATCTTGAAGGCCGGGGCGGGAGTGACCGGGCCGGCGATCAGGTCGACTTCCTCGAACGCCCGATCGAAATCCTGGCGAATCAGCCGGCGAACGCTGAGCGCCTTTTTGTAGTAGGCGTCGTAGTAGCCGGCGCTGAGTGCGTAGGTCCCAATCATGATCCGGCGTTTCACTTCATCGCCAAAACCTTCCGACCGGCTTCGGCGGTACATCTGCACCAAGGCGTTGTCGACGGGGCCGCCGGTCGCGCTGGGCGAATACTTCTCGGCTGTCCGGTGCCCATAGTGAACGCCGTCGTATCGAGCGAGATTGCTGGAAGCCTCGCACGGAGCAATGATATAGTAAACGGCCACGGCGTATTTGCTGTGCGGCAGCGATATCGGCTTCACCGTCGCGCCCAACGATTCATAGACGCGAATCGCCTCGCGCACGGCCGCTTCGACCTCGGCGTCCAGTCCCTCGCCAAAATGTTCCCGCACGACTCCAAGACGTAGCCCTTCGAGCGGCTGTCGAACCGTTTGGCGATAGCTCGGCACGGGGCGGTCAATCGACGTCGAATCGTTGGGGTCGTGTCCGGCAAGCACTTCGAGAAGCAGGGCACAGTCCTCGGCCGTTTGACCGAACGGCCCGATTTGATCGAGACTGCTGGCAAACGCCACAAGCCCATACCGACTGATGCGGCCATACGTCGGCTTCATTCCCGTGACGCCGCAGAGACCGGCCGGTGCGCGGATTGAACCGCCCGTGTCGGAACCGACGGCCAGTGGAGCCATTCGGGCTGCGACGCAGGCTGCCGAACCGCCGCTGGATCCACCGGGGATGCAGGTCGGATCCCAAGGATTGTGCGTCGGAAAGAATGCCGAGTTTTCGTTCGAACCGCCCATGGCGAACTCGTCCATGTTCGTCCGCCCGATCAACACGGCGTCGGCTGCCTTGAGCTTGGCGATGGCCGTGGCGTCGAACGGTGGCCGAAAATGCTCCAACATCCGAGACCCGCATGTTGTCAGAACGCCTTGGGTACACAGCACGTCCTTGACCGCCACCGGTAGCCCGGCCAGGATGCCAACGGGCTTGCCCGCCTTCCGACGACGATCGATTTCCTCGGCCTGGGCCATCGCCCCGTCGGCATCGACGTGCAGGAACGCTCGAACCACGTTATCATGCGCCGCGATCCGATCGAAGCAGTGCCGCGT
>JAEWUR010000720.1 GCA_023397045.1 Planctomycetota bacterium | reverse complement strand
GTATAGGTCATTCGCGCGAGCAGACGCGAGGTGATGTCTTTTCCGTCGAGCGGATAGAACACTTCCTCGTAGTGCTGCATGAAGATCGCCGGCCGGCCTTTTTTGCTGAAATAGACCGGCAGCGCCGTCGACCAAAGCGTCGCGATGTTGATGTCGCACTCGGGCATGGCGTTCATGAGATATTGTGCGGTGACGGCCTCCTGCAAATAAGGGAGCAGGGCATCGGCGTCTTCACGGCGATCGGACAAGGCGGTGAAGAAATCCATGACGCCGGGGAAGCCCGTGTGGGCCGCGATGGTGTCGATGGCTTTGCGGGTCTGTTCGCGATAGAGCGTCAAATGAGCCTGCGAGGCATAGTTGCAGAGTTTGTTGATCGATCGCAGGTTTCGCAGCAAGGCCGGTCCGGACCGGAGGATCCGGCGGAGCAGATCCAAGCGTCCCTTGACGCGTCCCGACGCCGGGCCGGGCTTTCCGTAGTAATGGATCTTGCCGGAGAACGGGAACCACTCGAACGGACCCTTGGCGCCGCCCCAGGCGAACGGCGGCGTGGTGGTGATGCTGACGTCGTGGCCGCGTTGCAGGAGCCGTTCGGCATATTCGAGGATCGCCAGCGGTCCGCCACTAATGCGGTTTGACGCCAACATCACGAAGTTGATTTTCATGTTCAGAATTCCTTATCGGTGCTCAACGGCGCCGGCGACCTGACTGAATGACGAGCTCACAAGGACCGATAATATGGGTCTTTGCCGAAAAAACGGTGATACGTTCGAGCGAATAATTCGCGGCCATGGACGTTTGCCGTGGCGTCGTCGAAACCTTGGCTCAGGGCGACGGCCCAAGGATTGTAGACCGTGCGCAGACCGACATCTCGCAATCGGAGACACAGGTCGGGAACGGCGAAATCGCCGAAGACGTCGAATGACAACCCATAGTCGGCCACCAATTGGGTTCGAGTCACGAAGAATCGTCCCGGCACGGCCAGCGTGTTGTGTGCGAGCCGGCTCTTGTACCAATAGCCGCAGAAATCGGCGTCCCGATGCCCTTCGCCGAGCATGGAAAGCCCGGCGTGGAACACATAGGACGACGCGCGAATTCGATGGTCGTCATCCAATACCTTGCCTGCGACGATGCCGATGCGCGGGTCGAGCAGCAGGTAGCCCAACAATTCGTCGACGGCCGACGTGTAGGTTGCGTCGATCGACGAATCGAGGAAAAGAACGTATTCCGACATAGATCGGGAGAGGCGATCCTTGAGGGCGTCGCACGAGGCCGAATCGGCGGTCGAGAGGTGAATCGCGTCCGAGATCGGATAGGAGACGATTCGCCGCGATCGATCGTCGGTTGCGGAATTGAGCGTCTCGCCGTGACTCAGGAGGACCAAGGCCAAGGAATCGATCCGGCGATCGAAGGACGGGAATTGCAGCTTGAAGGCACCGATGTGGTTTTTCTGGAAGAAAGACGGCCAGACGGAAACGGCCGCCGCGCCGCGGCTTTGGAGCTGATCGTTGTGGGCACGCAGGCTGCGGGCGATGATTTCGGGCTTGGCATCGGTCGATGTGGTGACCGAGCCGGGCAACATCCGCCAGCCGTACAGGAACTTTGGAATGTGGCGGACTTTTGGGTCGAGCAGGGTTGCCCGGTCGAGCAGGTCGATGTCCTGCGCGCTGGTGCATTCGTGCCGAAAGCCTCCGAGCTTCTCCATCAGCATTCGCCGCACCATCAAGGGATGTGTGACGTAGCAGGTGGACTGCAAGAATTCGGTGTCCCAGTCCGGCTTCATCGCGAACGATTGAACGGCACCCCGGCCATCGATCATCACGTTGTCGGCGTAGACCAGATCGGACCGATCGTCTTGCAGCGATTCGACCAGCGCCGACAGCGCCCAGGGCGTGAACAGGACATCGTCGTTGTCGACGAACAGGAGATAGTCGCCCTCGGCAACCTGCATCGCGGCATTCGTGGCTCGGGCGATATGCTGGTTTTCGGCCAGAAACACGACTTTCGCACGGGGTTCGGCGGACTGGAGGCGTTCCAGGTAGGGGCGAACGTGGGGCGCGGTCGAAGCATCGTCGGCGATGCAGAGTTGCCACCGGCCGTATCGCTGCCGCCGAACGGATTCGACCACCGCGTGCAGGTATTGTTGCGGCGGGTTGTAGACGGGAATGACGATCGAGATCAGAGGCGCGTAGGCGAACGTCCGGCCATCGAACTCTTTGCCGTACAGGCGGGAGAAATAGCGTTCGTAGAGCCATGACGCCATCCATTGATGACATCGTGGCAGACGCCGTTGAACGTTTCGCAACAGCAGTCGTCCGGCATGCCGTGCCAGTTGCGACAGCTTTGCCTTGAACTTGCGAGGCAAGGAAGGCACGATTTGGCGTTCGTCCGAGGCATCGACGGAAGGAGACTTGGCAACGTGAGGAGTCTCGGCAACTTGTTCCCGTCTGCGTTGGGCTGGTCGCCTTTCCGTTGCTAAACACTCGCTCATCTGACCGCTCGCTCCCGCCGCACCGACCGTGGCGCGAATTGCGTCCCCGAAGAAATGGCCGCCATCCTTGGCAAGAGCGTACCATCCCGGATAGGAGTTAAGCAAGGGCAGTTCTTGCACTTACGTTCTGAGCGGCCCGCGACGGCGGTCAGTTTTTTTGGTTGATTATCGAGCGACAAATCGCCCAGCTTGCCATTTCAGACATGCGCCGGCTTGTCAGGCTGTCTTGCTTAGTGGGGTGGCCTGGTTCAGCTTGTTGTAGAGGGTCTTGAGGCTAATTCCGAGGTCTTCGGCGGCCTTGGGTTTGTTGCCGTTGTTTCGAGCCAGCGCTTCGTGGATGGCTTGAATTTCGAGGTCGCGCAGGTTGAGCGTCGGGGCGGGTTGGAAGGGGATGGATGCCGCCGGGCGGTTCAAGAACCGCTGCGGCAGGTGCTCAGGTTGGATCGGCAGGGCGTCGCAAAGGATCATGGCGTGCTCGATGACGTTGGCCAACTCACGGACGTTGCCGGGCCACGAATGGTCGACGAGGATTTTTAGCGATTCCTCTGAAAAAACCTGACATGCCTCGCCGCGTGGAGCGCCGAAACGTGCGGCCAGGCACTGCGCGAGCACCGGAATGTCGTCGACTCGCCCGCGCAGCGGCGGCAGGTGAATTTCGAACGTGTTGATGCGGAACCAGAGGTCCTCGCGGAATTCGCCGGCGGCGACCATGTCGGCCAGGTTTCGGTTGGTGGCGCAGATCACGCGGACGTCGCAGGTGACCGATTCGTTGTCGCCCACGCGGCGGACTTCGCCGCTTTCGAGGAATCGGAGCAATTTTGCCTGCATGGCCTTGGGCAGTTCGCCGATTTCGTCGAGGAAGAGGCTGCCGCCGTTGGCCACTTGGAGAAGACCCGTCCGATGCTCGTCGGCCCCGGTGAAGGCCCCTTTGCGATGTCCGAAGAGTTCGCTTTCGATCAAGTTTTCAGGCAATGCGCCACAATTGACCGGCACCAGGGGCATGTCAGCCCGATGGCTTTGCTCGTGGATCGATCGGGCGGCCAATTCCTTGCCGGTGCCGGTTTCGCCAAGGATCAGCGCGGTCGAATCGGTCGGCGCGACCTTGGCGATCAATCGGCGGACGGCGTCCATCTTTTGCGACTGTCCGATCAATTCGGCGGAACCTTCCAGACGGTCCAGGCGTTGTTTGAGCGCCCGATATTTGTTCGTCAATTCGCGTTTTTCGGCCACCCTGCGCAGTAGCGACTCCAGATCGACCAGTTTGCAGGGCTTGGTGAGGTAGTCGAACGTGCCGTGGCGCAGCGCGGCGACGGCGGTCTCGAGCGACGACTTGCCGGTGAGGACCACGGCCTCGGTGTCGGGCGAGATTTCCTTAGCGTGGGCGATCACGTCGATGCCGTTGCAGCCGGGCATGTCGAGGTCGACGAGGATGCAATCGTAGGTGTTCCGATCGAGCGCGGCGAGGGCCGTGGTTCCGTCGGGACAGACGGTGACTTCATGGCCCATGCGCGGAAGCTCCAAACGCATGAGTTCTTGCAAGGATTTCTCGTCGTCGGCGAACAGCAGTTTCAGGGGATTGCGTTTAGGCGGCTTGGCGGTGATGCCAACCCTCCCCTCGCCCGCTTGCGGGAGAGGGGTCGGGGGTGAGGGTAATTGTGGGGGCAACGGCATTTTAGGCGGCTTGGCGGTGATGGTCGATCTCCTTCTTGCTGGCGGCCAGGGGCAGCCGAACGCGGAACGTCGAGCCTCGGCCCGGTCCGTCGCTGGCAGCCTCGATCTCTCCGCCGTGATCGGCGACGATACGATAGGTTATGGACAGTCCCAGTCCGATACCTTGTCCGCATCGGCGCCGGGTGAAAAATGGCTCGAAGATATGTTCGAGGACGGACGGCTCCATGCCGCAGCCGTCGTCGGCGACGGTCAACACGGCGTATCCGTCGCGCGTGTCGAGTCGGACGCGAACGGCGCCGCCGTCATCGAGGCTGTCGAGGGCGTTGCTGACGAGGTTGAGCGTGACTTGCTTGATTTCCTGCGGGTTCACGGGCGCGATGACGGGCGTCTCGGGCGAGAATTCGACCTTTTTACGCTGGTATTTTCCGATGTGGCTGAGCATATCGAGAACGCCCTGGACGAGTTGGCCCAGGTCGGTGTTCTCGCGCCGGCCCGGCCCGGTGCGCGAGAAATCGAGCAGTTTTTCGGTGATTCCCTTGCAGCGGAACGCCTCGGTCTGGATCATCTGGAGGTAGTTTTTCGCGAGGGCTTGTTGTGGGTCGGATGCGTCGAGCGTTTCGAACAGCCGGCCTTCGAGCGACTCGGCGCACATGGCGATCGAGGCCAGGGGGTTGTTGATTTCGTGCGCGACTCCGGCGGCCAAGAAGCCGACGCTGGCCAACTGCTCGCTTCGGACGACCTGTTTCGTGCGTTCCTGAACCTGACGGTCGAGGTCGTCACGGATTTCTTGGAATCGGGCGGTCATGTCGTTGAGCGCTTTGGCCAATTCGGCCATTTCGTCGTCGGTGTCGAGTTGGATGCGGTAGCTGAACTCGCCGGCCATCCGGCGCGAGCCGGCGACGAGCGTCCGCAACGGCTGGAAGATCCAGCGATAGAAGAGCCGCATGAACAGCAGGAAGACGAGACAGGCCGAGGCCGTGGCGATCCAGGCGGCGAGGATTAGCATTCGGTATTGCCCTTGGACTTCGTCGCGAAAGCCGGCCAGCTTGGTGTGCAAGTGGCTGGGCAGTTCGGTGGCCAGGCTTTCGAGCAGTTCCAACTCGACGTCGAGCCAGCCGATTTTCACGTTGTCGAGCATCCAGTCCTCGTCGCGATTGGCCTCGCGGATGCGATTCAACTGGGCCTCGATTTTTCGGGCGGTCTCCAGCTCGCGCTGGTGGTCGGAAATACGGAGATCGGCCTGCATTTCGCTGGCCAATTGGTTGCGATAGCGGGCGAGCGTCTGCTCCGATTCGTCGAGTTGGACGCGAAACTGGTCGCGGACCATTCGGACGCGCATGGGCACCATGTTGGCGTGGGTGTCGGAGAAGGTGTTCATCCGCAGGCCGCGCAATTCGCCCAGGGTGATTCGGAGATCGCTGACGTGGCGCGACAATTCGGCGGCCAGCGGCAGTTCGGTCACGCGCCAACTTAGGCTGTTGACCAGGTTGCGGTAGGCATAGGTGGCGACCAGTCCGGTGCTCGAAAGGATCGACACCACCAAGACCAGCAGGCCGAGTCCCAGCAGCAACTTCAGGCGAATTGGCCACTTCGACAACACCGCCGAACTCCTTGTCGGATGCGTTATGAGGACGAGGAGGCGGGAGTGTAGCAGAAGCGGGAGATCGCTGCAAATTGTCTATTTCGATTTGCGGGCCGCCGTTGCTGGCAGTGCTAGCTTGATCGGGAGTCGAGGTTCGGGAGTCGAGGTTCGGGGGCGGAATGATGCGCATCGTGGCACGGCCGACTTATTGATAGTCATTCAACGCCCCAGAGCATCATCGCTCCTCGGTCGAACCACCAGATGCCAATGATTCGGCATCAAACAATAGGTGAACAGATCGACCGGATAACGCTGCAAACCTTCGGCCAGCACCCGCTCGAACCCTTCGAAGTCTGCTGCCTTATGAAAAATCCGCATCCGACCATTGCCACGATTCAGCACGTGGTAAACCATGTCTGCTTCGGTCGATCGGGCGGTTCGTGGCATTGCGGCATGTTATCATCCCGCGTCCGATCCGTCAATATCAGTGATGTCCCCTTTTCTGTCCCCTACTTTTTTGCGTTCCCACATGGCAGCTTTGCTCTTCTTTGTTTTCCTCCCTCTTTTCAGCCCCCAGGACACCAACACGCCTTTTCAGACCCAACGCACACTGCAAGGACAGTAACGCGATGACACAGGCGTAACCACAAAAAATAGCAAGGTCGTGATCCAAGACCGCCACAGCACTAGCGGCAGGTAGCGTCAGTAAATTTCCAAAGACAACAAACAGATAGTTAACCCGGCCGTGTGAACCAGCACTTTCGTTGGTCAAAACGGCCCTTGGGCTCATTCTCAGACGAACACAACATACAAGCGACAATAATGCAACAACCCACTCAAAGGCTCCAAAAAACAATAGGTACGAACCACAACTTGCTGCGGCGGCAGCGGCAGGAAGCATTAGCATATTCCCGATTATGGTAAGCGAAGAAACCACAGAGACATGCTGTTGCTGCTGCATATTCACCTGACTGCCTTAACGAGAGACGATACGCCACATAGCCATCCCTGTCATTTTAGCGGCCATTTCCAATGCTTGCGTTGTTCGTCGGTCGCTTTCATCCAAGCCTTGACCTCTGGCGCGTGGCAATTCCAGCAAGCGTGTTCGTATGGATCCCATCCGGGCGGAAAACTCTTTGGCGGGTAATCAAGGCCGTAGCCAGCGTAGTTTACGACTGGAACCCAACAGTTGTTGACTGGATTCCAGGACGTAGTCCAGTCGCGTTTCTGTTCGAGTTTCTCCCACAGTTTGATCAATTTTGCGTCCTGTTCTGGTGTTGACGGTATCCAGTCGCTCATTGGAATTGCGCCAAGCCAGAAGTACGGTTCGGTCTTAACATAGCCACGTGGATTGAATTCCAAGAAGACACTCTTGCCACCTGGAAGTTGAACCTCAAGGATGAGGTGACCAAACCACGTGACAATTCTTCGATCAAGCCCACTCGGATCAACATACATCACCGAGTTGTTCCCAACATACCGATACTGATTCGCATCCCCACCATAATATCCAATCGGGTCCTTGCTCATCCACCGCCCAGTCAGAGCGTCATACTTCCGTTGCCCATTGTCCTGAATGCCGGTAACTTTGTCAAACGGCCGCCCCGTGAAGCCGAACAAGCAATCGACAGCAGCTTGCGACTTCAAGTTGCCGTAAGAATCGTACACCCGATGGTTGACGACGCTTGTTATGCCATTCTCAGCGACGGCCAAGTCTCGGATCGTGCCGAGATTGTCGCCAAGCGGCCAGACGACTTGGCCCGGCGTTGTGACATCATAGCCCTCGCCCTCACCCTGACCCTCTCCCAGAGGGAGAGGGGACAATTGCTCGTCGGCCATCAACTGATCGACGGCATCGGGTTGCCAGAGGTAACGGTGGCTCAGGTCACTAGCCCCTAGCCCCGAGTCCCCAGCCCCTTCAAATTGCAGCACAATTTGATTGCCGTCGTAGGCGAAGCGAATTTGATGATTGGTCCATCCGCCGCCCTCACCCTGGCCCTCTCCCGGCGGGAGAGGGGACCATATGTCCTCGCCGATCCAGCGGTTCTCGACGTCGTAGAGATAATCGACGGCCTGGTCAAGCGAACCGCCCTCGACGTCGTAGTTCTCAATTCGCACAAGACGGTTGCGGTAGTCCCATCCGTACGTCGTAACGTCGGTGTCGCCGATGGTGAGCGATTGGCTTCCGTCAACGTCGATGAATCGGGCGGTTTGGTTGCCCTCGGCGTCGTAGGCGTACCAATAGGCGCCATCGGACAGCAGACGGTTGTCGGCGCCGGTCGTGTAGACGTAACCGTTGGCCGTAACGCGGTTGCCGTTCAGGTCGTAGGTGTAGGACTCGTCGGACAAGCCCTCACCCTGGCCCTCTCCCAGAGGGAGAGGGGACGAGTAGGTGGCCGAGATCAACTGTCCGGTCGGATCGTAGCTGTAATTGGCCGTGCCGTCGTTGCTGGTGCAGGAGGTCAATAGGTTCAAGCCGGATAGGCTGCCCAACATCAGGGCTTCGGCCACGCCCGGGAGTTGACACGGGGACGCAGCTAGTTTTGTGGCATCTCGCGGAGCGAGATGAGTACGTTGATAGAACCGCGAAGGGACGCGAATGTGCGCCGATTCGCGTTCATTGGCGGTTCCCTTCCGTCGGAAAGCCCTCGTCGAAAGCGTCTTTCCCATCGGCACTATCACCATGACAAT
>JAEWUR010000053.1 GCA_023397045.1 Planctomycetota bacterium | reverse complement strand
CGGCCGAGGTTCGACGCCGACTCTTCGACGGCGGGTTCCGCGGTTGCTTCGCGCCGGGCGTCATGACCTTCGAAAAGTACGCCGAGAACGTCCTCCGCAGCGCCGGATTGCCGATCCGGCCGATGACCCGGTTGATGAAACGCGAACTGGTTCGCCAGATCATCGCCGAGCAATCGGCGGCCGGCCGGTTCAAGCATTTCCAATCGCTCGCCGGCGCCGGTGGGTTGGTCGATCTCGTTTGCGAGTTCATCAGCGAGTTGAAACGGCTCGAGATTTGGCCCGAGCATTTTCACGACGCCTGTGCGAAGCGCGGCCTGAACGATAAGGACGTCGAGCTGGCCGAGATCTACGACCGGTATCAGCAATCGCTGCTCGAGCATCAATTGTTCGACGTCGAGGGGCGTTTCTGGTCGGCCCGCGACGTGCTGCAAAAAGCCGAACAGGCCGATGCCGGAACGTCACCTGCCGGTCCCTTGTTCCCCGCCGTCGTCGTGCTCGACGGGTTCACCGATTTCACGCGAACGCAGCAGGAGATTATCGAGATACTGTCGCGTCGGGCGGAAACGACCACGATCTCGTTGCCATTGGAGGGTGAGCCGCGTCGGGCCGACCTGTTCGCCAAACCGGTGAAGACGCTGACCGAGTTGAAACGCCGGCATCGCGATGCGCGGGTCGAAGAGTTCTGCCGTACCGAGCCGCGCGATTGGCCGTCGATGGGCCGCTTGGAACGCGAGTTGTTCGTCAATCCGCGGGAACGGGCGGCGACAGCCGCAGCGCATGCGGCGGAAGAAGGGCCGGAAGGCGAAGCATCGCCCAATATCGAGATACTAGCGGCAGCGAGGCAGACGGGCGAGATCGAGTTGATCGCGGGCCGCGTCAAGCGCCTGCTGGTCGACGGTCACGCAAAGCCCGGCGACGTTGTGGTCGCGTTCCGTTCGACGCAGGACGTCACGGGCCTCGTTCGAGAGGTTTTTGGGCGATCGGGGATCCCGGTGGTCTTCGAGTCGGGCGCCGCGCTCGATCAGTCGCCGGCGTTGCGGGCGCTGGTCGCGCTGTTGACTTTGGACATCGACGATTGGCCGTTCGATCAACTGTTGGCCGTGTTGAGTAACAACTATTTTCAGCCCGACTGGCCCGAGTGGCGTGGCGGCCGAGCGTTGGCCGATATCGAGCGGGTTGTTCGCGAATTGCAGATACCGCGCGGTGCGAAGCGGTTGATCGGTCAGCTTGCTACAGCCGCCGACCAGGGCAGGGCAGGGGAGGGCGAGGAAGATCGCTCTGCGGCATTCGAGCCGAAGTTGGATCCCGCCAAACTGCTGACGACGCAGGCGATTGCCGAGCGACTGGCAGGGCTTTTCGAGTCATTGCCCGAGCGAGCGACGCTGCCGGAATGGGGCAAGGCGTGGCGCCGGCTGGCCGAGGAAGTCGGTTTGTTGAAAATCGTCGTGGCCGAACGAGCGGGGCAGGGGAGTGGCGGCGCGGCATCGTCTTCCGCCCTGGTGCTCTCCGATTTCCAATCGTGGAACCGGTTGATGGAAGTTCTGGCGGCCGGCGACACGCTGGCCGGTTGGCTCGAACGCCGTCCGCCCGAACTCGATCGCCGCGCGGCGCTCGACGCCTTGCTCGATATCCTCCAGAGCGAGCAGGTTGGGCATGCCGGTGACGAGTCGGGCTATGTCCGCGTGCTCTCGGCATCGAGCATTCGATCGCTGCAGATTCCATATTTGTTCATGGCGGGCCTTTCGGAGAAAGCGTTTCCGCCGCCCGACCGCGATGACCGCCTTTATAGCGAGGCCGAGTACGCCCGGCTGATCGAGTTCGGGTTGCCTCTGGTCGCCCGGACCGAACGGACGCGCGAGGAGATGCTGCTGTTCTATGAGGCGGTCACCAGGGCCGGGCGGCGATTGTATCTGAGCTATCCGGCGCTCGACGAGTCGGCGCAGCCGTTGTTGCCAAGTCCGTTCTTGCGCGAGGTCGAAGATGCGTTCGCGCCGATGCTCCTGCCGCGCACCGAGCGGGCCGACTTGAGCCCGGTGCCGCTGGACGACGAGCCGATCAGCATGGCCGAGTTTCGGATCAAGGCCCTGGCGACGGCGTTCGAGGGCAACGTCGCCTTGCTGGCGGGGTTTTTACGCGAAGGCAGCGATGGGGATGAATTGCCGAGAGGCGATGGTCTTCCAAATCATTCCGAATCGTTCTTGGCTGGCTTAGGGCTGATCCATCTCCGGCAGGATCGCGATCGTTTCAGTCGGGCCGAGGGAATGTTGGAAGGCGACAAGGCCCAGCGATGGTTGGAGAATCAATTCTCGTCGAAGCAGACGTTTTCGGCGACCGAACTGGAACAATTCGCGTCGTGTCCCTTTCGGTATTTTATGGAACGCATTTTGAAGATCGAGCCCGTCGAAGATCTGGTGCTGGAGTTCGATGTGCTCCAACGCGGCCAGATGGTGCATGAGGTTCTGAAGCGATTCCACGAAAGCGTCAACGGGCGGTTGGGCCGGCCGGGGTCGCCGATCGAGTTGGAGCCCGCCGAGTTCGATGACCTCATGGAGAAAGCCATCGCCGAGTCGTTGCCCCGGGAATCGTCGAATCCGGTTCGCGCGGCGCTGGCCGAGGTCGACCGCCGGCTGATCGTTCAGTGGATGGCGCAGTACCGTGCGCAGTTCGAGAAGTACGATGCGTTGTGGGCTGATTTCGAATCGGCCATGGCGCCGGAGTTTCTCGAAGTGTCGTTCGGGCCAAGCCGCCGAACGCCCTCGACCATTCGCGAGTCGCTCGATTTCGACGGCGGCGAACAGGTTATCCGAATCTCCGGCCGCATCGATCGGGTCGACACCGGCATCGTGGCCGGACGCGTGGCGGTCAACATCATCGACTATAAGACCGGCGGCGGAATCCGGTTGACGCCCGAGACGGTTCGGGCGGGCACGACGCTGCAACTGCCGCTTTACGCCTTGGCCGCCACCGAATTGTTGCTGGTCGCACGCGACGCCATCCCGTGGCAGGCCGGCTATTGGTACGTTCGCGACGACGGGTTTCCGCCGCGCAAGGCGCTGCGAATGTATCGCAAGGACGACGGCCGAATCGAGCTCGAACCGGAGTGGGAGGATCTGCGGGCGGAGTTGAACGACATCATCGCGGCGATTGTGCGGGCGATGCGTCGAGGCGAGTTTCGCGTTTGCAGTGCCGACGAGCGATGCACCGGCTATTGCCCCTACAACACCGTTTGCCGCATCAATCAGGTTCGTTCCTTGGAGAAGACATGGCAGCCGACCAGCGAGTGAACCCGTCGGGATTGACCGCCGAGCAACACCGGGCCGTCACGACGCGCGGCACGTCGGTTGCGCTGTCGGCCGGCGCGGGATGCGGAAAAACCTTCGTCCTGACCGAGCGGTTTTTGGCCGAATTGGACCCGGCGGGGCAGGGCACTCGGCCCCGGTTGAATCAACTCGTGGCCATCACGTTCACCGAACGCGCGGCACGCGAAATGCGCGACCGCATTCGCGCGGCCTGCCGACGGCGGCTGATGGACTGTCCCGACGAGCAGGCCGACTACTGGCTGGCGCTGGTGCGCGATCTCGACGCGGCGCGAATCAGTACGATCCATTCGTTCTGCGGATCGCTCTTGCGTTCGCATGCGGTCGAGGCCGGCATCGATCCGCGGTTTCGCGTGCTCGACGGCGCCCAGGCGGCCACGTTGCTGTTCGAGTTGACCGACGACGTGTTGCGCGACCGGCTGGCCGACCGCGACGAAGCGGTCTTGACGCTGGCCACGCGTTTCGGACTCGGTCGACTCCGCACGATGATCGCCGAACTGCTGGCCCAGCGCGAGGAAATCGACTGGTCGGCGTGGCGAGACGAAACGCCCGAGGGATTGGTCGCTCGATGGGAGGATTTTTGGCGGCGCGACACGACGCCGCGAGTCCTGCGGCAGATCAGCGAATCGGCCGCCGCGAGGACGATCGTCGACGTGACGACGCGGTTTCCGCCGGCACCGCCGAAGATGCGGCAACGCTGCGACTTTCTGGTCGAACAGTTGCCGCGGCTTCCGCAGAGTGAGCGGCCGGCCGACGATCTGGCCGCGATCCGCGACGCCGCGAAAGTGCAGGGCGGGGCCACCAAAAACACCTGGGGTGATGAGGCGGCGTTCGAACAGTTTCGCGACGCCGCCGCCGAGCTGCGCAAGGCGATCGATAAGGTGGTCGACCAGATGCGGTTCGACGCCGCCGCGGCACGGCCTGCCGCCGAGATCGCACTGCTGGTCTTTGGGCTGACCGCCGATCTGGCCGATCTGTACGATCAGAAGAAGCGGGAATTGAGCGTGTTGGACTTCAACGACCTGTTGATCCGTGCCCGCGATCTGTTGACGGGCCCCGATCGAGCCGGCCTGCGCAAACGGCTGGCCTCGCAGATCCGCCTGCTGATGGTCGACGAGTTCCAGGACACCGATCCGCTGCAAGTCGAGATGATCAAGTCGCTGTGCGACAACGAACATCTGCGCGGCAAGCTGTTTTTCGTGGGCGATTTCAAGCAGTCGATCTATCGGTTCCGCGGCGCGCAGCCGCACGTGTTCCGGGAATTGCGCGAGGAGATCGCCGAGGGCGGTCGGCTCCCGTTGTCGATGAACTTTCGCAGCCAGCCGGCGATTCTGGATTTCGTCAACGCACTGTTTGACGAGGCGCTGGGACCCGGCTACGAACCGCTCAGGCCGCACCGACCGCAGATCACGCCGACGCCGGCGATCGAATTCCTTTGGGCGTGCGACGCCGATCCGGGCGGTGAGGGCTCTGTGGCACCGGACTTGCCCGACGACACGCCGCTGCGCGAGCGGCTGCGTCGGCGCGAGGCCGATTGGATCGCCCGGCGCATCCGCGCGATGCTCGACTCGGGCGAGCCGATCGTCTGGGATGAGGCGGCCGCAAAAAACGGAACGCCGGCCGTGCGGCCTGCGCGGCAGGGCGACGTCGCACTGCTGTTTCGCGCCCTGACGAACGTCGAATATTACGAAAACGCGCTCCAGCGTTACGGAATCGATTACTATCTGGTCGGCGGCCATGCCTTCTACGCGCAACAAGAGATCTACGACCTGCTGAACCTGTTGCGAGCGATCAACAGCCCGAGCGACGAGGTCAGTCTGGCCGGCGCATTGCGCAGCCCGATGTTCGGGCTTCTCGACGAGACGCTTTTCTGGTTGGCCGACGGAAAGGGCTTGTCGGCGGGGTTGTTGGATGGCCCGACGCCGAGGAATATGGACGATCGGCAGCGGCGGCAGGTCGAATACGCCGCCAAGACGCTCCGCGAACTTCGCGCGCTCAAAGATCGATTGCCGCTGCCGCGATTGCTCGACGAAGCGCTCGACCGGACCGGCTATGACGCGATGCTGCTGGCCGAGTTCCTCGGCGAGCGGAAGCTGGCCAACCTTCAGAAATTGGTCGAGCAGGCGCGGAGTTTCGATCGGGCGGGCATTTTTGGGCTCGCCGATTTCATCACGCAGCTCTCCGAGTTCGTTGCCCGGCAGCCCGACGAGGCGATGGCCGCGACGCATCCCGAATCGGCCGACGTCGTGCGGTTGATGTCGATCCATCAGTCGAAAGGGTTGGAATTCCCGGTGGTCGTGCTGCCCGACCTGGGCCGGCCGCGACTGGTGCGTGGGCCGAGCGTCGGTTTCACGCCCGAGCTTGGGCCGATGATCAAAGACGCCGACGCGACGACCGGCTACGATCTCTGGCGGATGGCCGAAAACGAGGAAGACTTGGCCGAAACCGCGCGACTGCTCTATGTCGCGACGACCCGGGCCGCCGATGTTCTGATTCTGGCCGCCGGGATGGAGGAGCCCGGCAAGGTTGCCGGTCCTTGGCTCGACATGTTGAGCAAGCGATTCGATTTGCTCACCGGCGAGACGCTTCCGGCATCGACGGCAACGCCGGCCCGCGTCATCACGTTGCCGCCGGCGATCCAATCGAAACCGATCGACCTGCGC
>JAEWUR010000655.1 GCA_023397045.1 Planctomycetota bacterium | reverse complement strand
GCCGAAGAGCAACGTCATAGACCCTGGCCTCTTCGATCGCACCGACCAAAGTTGGCACCGGCACCACTCGATTAAGCGATGAAAAAAACATGTCTAAATGCCGTTTTCCCATGAGCACAAGGACATCTTTCTCGAAAACGTGCCTCGCGCCCGCCTCGTATCTTGCATACGGATGGCCGTTACGATAGATCGAAATCATCGTGCTGTCGTACACGATGGCGATCTGCACCATTTCATGATGATTTGCCGTTTCGGCGGCGTGCTTCGATTGGTCTTTTTCCGTTCGACACCACCCGGGACTGCCGGCCATCCATTTCCCTGCCTCGATGTCGCCGAATACAATGCCGTCGAACTCCGGCATTTCCACCAGTGACAAGACTCCGCCGCCTTGTTGATCGAGGTTGTCCAAGGACACCCAGGCGACCAAGGTTCTGTCGTACAAGGGCAATACCCGTGCAGGTCGGGTGAAGGCTTCTTCCTGGCGTTGACGAATTCGTGCCTGCAATTCCGCCGAGCGAATGAAGCCAACCGTCGTTGTGGAGCCTTCTTCCACCGCGATTCCGCTCGCGGCCGATTCTTTTCGTATTCTCGCTGATTGGTTTTCCTTCAACACAACGGTCGAGTGTGAATTGCCCTCGGAGTCGATCCGTTGCACCTTGACCTTTCCCTGAAAGACATGGGAAAATGTCTCTCCATCGCGTGCGACCTCGACGCCAAACTCGGTACCGAGGTCAGTAATGGTTGCCGTGGGCGTCTTGACCGAGAATCCCTTGCCGGCCGTCCGGTCGATCTTACCGGTAAGTTTGCCCAAGGAGAGTCGGCCGCCGTTCGTCGACATTACCTCATAATTTGCCGGCCCCTCCAAAATCACCTTGACCCCAGTGTCGTATGTGATTTCCATGAGGCCGCGGCTGAGGGCGAATACGTCGCCTAATGCAACACGCTCACTGTTGACCGGTTTCGCATGCGGATCAACAAACCTACAGTTGAGGGCATTGGTGATCTTTGCGACCACGTTATCTTCTTCCTGCAGGGCCGTGCCGCCACGAGTCTCGGCAGCCAACTCATGGTCGGTTGGTATTGAGATCGGCACATAAATGAATGCTGCGATCGCGATTCCAATCGCGCAGATCACCAATGCAATCGAATAGGCCAATGGCCAGCCAGAGCTTACGTAGCCAACCGCGCTCTGCCACATCGTAGAAGGCACGGGCGGACTTCCCACTATGATCGCGGCAGCGATATTTGGCGTTGCCGGGACGCTATCACCTGACACCGAGCCATTTCGCCTCATATCAAGTTGCCGACACACCGATTTCGTAGCCATATCGGCATGACATTCCAACATCAGGGCGCTATGCAACCGACAATAATCGAAATAGGAATCGCACACTCCGGAATGATCTCGAACGATTGAATCCAGTTGAATGAAGTCATCCGTTGACGCTTCGTCGTCACAGACGGCCCCAACGAGACGAAGGAAATCATCACGATCCACGGCATCATCACTCATGATGGCTCCTTGGAAGGATGTTCCTGCCTTGCCAAGTCTGTTCGGATACATTCAAGAAGCCAACAACGGATGCGATTCAATGATCGGGAGACATTTGGGCGGAGCCGCTGCAATCGCCCTGCGATTTCGATCGTCTTCAAATTCTCCCCGTAACGCAGGTGCAGCAATTCGACGTCGCTATCACTCAATTTCTCCTTGCATCGGCGCAGTGCAAGCAAATAGGCGTCGCCGTCATCGTTGGGCCGAGAGATGTTATCCGAAATAACATCCACCAACTGTTCGGTGACGTAATTCGGCAATCGCTTCTGTCGAACGAAATTGCCGACCTTGTTCCTGGCGATCTGGCGCGCCCAGGCGAAGAAATTGCTGCCAGGACGAAATGAGTCGAACTTGTCCCAGAGAACCAGACAAACCGACTGATATAAGTCGCTGGCATCGGCCCAATTCCTCACGATAGCATAGATGTAGCCGTAGAGTTCCGTCTGGTGCCGAGTTATCAGCTCAGTGAACAGGTTTTGGCGATCATTCTCGTCCATCGGTGGAAAATCCGTGTCATTTGGGACGCGCGACCATCATGCAGTCGCGGCACGAACGAATCGGCCTTCTAGTAATATATTTGGGAGGAATTGAAAACGTATCACGAAATCTTGATGCTCCCGCATTATTTGCACAGTCTTGAAACATCAAGGCGAGGGCAGCCGAGCCGCTCACTTTCCTTTTATATTAGTCAAACGTTGTCGAAGCCGTCGGATTTCTCTCCGCGTGCATGCAGCAAGCGAAGGGTCGCTGTGCACCCGCAGGATGGCCCGCCACCCACCCACACCCCCTCTATCAGCGGGCAATGAGGCCCTTGTATCCTTTGGAGGCCGACCTGTAGATTGCAGGAAGGGCCGCCATCCGGCGATGAGGCGACCACAGGGCTCGAACCTGTAACCGCAGACCGATTGTAGAATCGCCCATAGCGAAAGGGATGTAAGAAGTTGCGGCGACGCCAGAATGGCGAGGCGATTGGATTGGCTTATTTCAGTTCAATATGGCGTTGCCATCCACGTGGACACGGTAGGAAGAGTGCGGTGCGAATCGATCGGGAGTTGCTGCACGAGCGACGGATGGCTGGGCTGCACTTTTGGGCAACCCGCAGAGTTAACACGGGGACGCAGCTAGTTTTGTGGCATCTCGCGGAGCGAGATGAGTACGTGATAGAACCGCGAAGGGACGCGAATGCGCGCCGATTCGCGTTCATTGGCGTTCATTCGCGGTTCCCTTCCATCGGAAAGCCCTCGTCAAAAGCGACTTTCCCATCGATATTGTCCCGATGACAATTGTCCATTGTCCCGATGACAATTGTCCTCGCGACAATCGGACTTACGCCGTTTCAAACCGCGCGGCCGACGCCTCGATAGCGCCAGAAAACAAGCGGTTTCCAACATGCCGCCCGGCCTCCACGAATGACGTAACCTAATTC
>JAEWUR010000622.1 GCA_023397045.1 Planctomycetota bacterium | reverse complement strand
GGTTGCGCCAATAGGCACGGCCGAGAATATCGGATCGTTTGACAATCGACGCCGAAGGCCATGCCGCGGTCGGCAGGTCGTCGGTGCTGGGAAAGATCAAGAGCGAGTCGGCGGGAACCGTCAGTTCGAGCCCTTCGGGCCGTCGCTCCTCGTTGATCGGCAGCCACGGAGACGGTTGTCCGTCGACCGTGATTTGGCCGTCCTTGCACGAGAACGTTTGGCCGCCGACCGCCAGGACTCGATCGATGCGCGTTCCCTGGAACTGATAAATGCGATGGGCCTCGACTTGCACGCGTAGTTGCGGCAGGCGGTAATGGACAACGTCGCCCGGTTGCGGGTCGGCCGTGCCGTATGCCGACGGGTTGATCAGAATCACGTCGCCCGCTTCGAATGGCGGCGCGGCCATGTTGAAATGCTGCGGCGTGGCCACGGCGGCAATCTGCCGCCCGATGGGGAAGTAAATCAACGTCAACATCAGCAAAATTGCGGCCGCCGAGTAGCCGACGCGCAGTGTATAATCGGTGACATTCTCGGCAGTAATGTCCAGGATCGAAGCGGCATGGATCGCGAGCGCCAGCCCGAACAGAAGCCAGCCGGTCGCCGTGCCGATGAACAGCAGCGCGAGGAGCAGCAGCGTCCAGAAACTGAAGAAGAACCATCTCGCCCGACGCCGGCGTTTGCAGTAATGCTGCGCCCAGCCGGGCACGATGAGACGCATGAGCACCTTCGGCGACTGCAAACCGGCCGGCCAGCCGGAGATGTGAATCGCCGACATCGCCCGATGCGATCGAATGCGGTTCCAATACCAGGCGATGGGGAACAGTCGGCGAAAGGTCTTTTTCGCGCGGCCGGCCCGAGGCGGAAACACGTTGATGGTCGAACGCCCCAACTCCAGACTGCTGCCGCAACGACCGCAGACGCGGACGCCGGGCATGTTCTGGAATTGGCAATTGCTGCACTGCATCGAGCGGCTACCACTGCTGTTTGACGTTGATGCGATCTTCGACCTGTTCGGCCGTTTCATAGTATTCGTGCGTCAGTTCGCGCGATTCGACGCGTCCGACGATCCGCACCAGCATGTCAGCCAGATCGATGCATCGGGCACCCTTCACGCCGATCGTTCGCGCGGTCACCTTGCCCGACGGGCTGATTTCGATTTCTAGTTCTTCTCGTGCCATGGGATGCTCCTTGTTTTGCCGTCAAGTTCGCTCTTTGATTGGAGAAGCCGACGCCGATTCGCGGCCTCCCTCACCCTTGCCCTCTCCCGGCGGGGAGAGGGGACCTTTCTACCAATTTCGGACGCGGATTTTCACGGTGCGGTCCTCGGCGACTTCCTCCGAGACGACGTGCATTTGTTTGCCTTGCAGCTCGGTGATGACGCGATGATAGACATACTGTTGCGTCACGCGATCGACCAATTCCTGAGCGATTCGCCGCATCTCGGCTTTCGAGTGACCGCGGCCTTCCATGCAGACCTTCAGCGACCCTCGGCCGTCGCGTGAAAAGACGGCGCGAAGCCCATCGCGCTCGACGACGATCTCCTCGCCGCACCCGGCGGTGTTGGCCAGGATCTCGCTGTTGTCGATCTCGATCTCCTCGCGGACCGTGCCGGTCGCCTGGGTGTGTTGCGCCACGACGTTTTGGACCGTGGTGAACCCCATCGATCCGACCGCCGCGCTGACGACGGCCGTAATGACCGGCCAATTGGCAATAATAATCGGCGTAAGCACCATGACCGTACTCATCGTTCGCCTCCCTTTCGCATTGGTGATGATTGGGACGAAATCGTGTCAAGTCTCAATCGTTAGAACTCAATCTTCCGTTCGCGATCTTCCTCCACCTCGACGTCCGGCGGCGATGCCGGGCGCGCTCGGCCGGTCGCCCAATTTCGCAGCCGGTTCATCTCCTCGTTCATCGTTCTCGACAAAGGCACCGTCTGGGCCAGGTTTTTCAGGACGTACTCGGTCGAAAGGTCCGTCTGCTCGCTGAACGCGTCGAACAATGCCGAGATGATCGCTTCCTCGATCTCGGCGCCGCTGAACCCATCGCTGGCTTTGGTCAGCGCGGCAAGATCGAACTTCTCCGGATCGCGATGCCGTTTCTTCAGGTGAATCCGGAAGACCTCGGCCCGTTCCTCGTCGTTCGGCAAGTCAACGAAAAATATCTCATCGAGACGGCCGTTGCGCAACAGTTCCGGCGGCAGATGAGCGATCTGGTTGGCCGTGCAGATCACGAAGACCGGCGACGTCTTTTCGGAAAGCCACGTCAGGAGCGTGCCGAACACCCGGGTGGACGTTCCGCTGTCGGTGTTGGCCGAGGCGGTCGTGCCGGCCAGCGCCTTATCGATTTCGTCGACCCAAAGGATGACCGGCGCGACGCTTTCGGCCGTCTGGATCGCATGGCGGATATTCTCTTCGCTCGAGCCGACCAGACTGCTGAACATCTGGCCGATGTCGAAACGCAGCAGCGGCAGGTTCCACAAGCCGGCCACGGCCTTCGCGCACAGGCTCTTTCCGCATCCCTGCACGCCCAAGAGCATGACGCCGCGCGGCGACGACAGCCCAAACTTGGCCGCACGATCGGAAAACGCGATTCGGCGCTTGGCCAGCCACTGCTTCAGATTATCGAGCCCGGCCACCTGATTGAAATCTTCGGTCGCCTCGTAATATTCGAGCAGGCCGCTCTTTTTGATGATCTGCTGCTTCTCGCTGAAGATGATGTCCACATCGTCAGCGTCAAGCTTGCCCTTGAGAACCAACGTTTTCGCGAACACGTTCTCCGCCTCTTTCAACGTCAGCCCGCCGGCGGCGCGGAGCAATCGTTCCCGGGCGTCATCGTCCAGGTCGATGCGCACCTGCGGCGAATCTTTGACGTCCTCGATGATCCGATCCAGCAGACGATTGAAGTCGTCGGCCTTCGGCAGCCCAAAATCGACGACCGTGACATCTTTAATCAGTTCCTGCGAGATTTTGAGCGACGGCGCGACGATCACCAGCGACTTGTACGTGTCGCGCAGATGATACGCCACGTCGCGCAGCTTGCGGATGACCGACAGGTTGCACCGGTCATCGGCCGTGAAACGATGGAAATCCTTGAACAGATAGATCGCCGGCTGCACCTGTTGAATCACGGCATCGAGCGCAGCCAAAGGGTCGGCCGTGCCGCTCGATCCGGCGCGCGTCTGCTGCGCGTCGGCGCCCGACTTGACGATTCCCTGGGTGACCGTCCAGACGAAAAGGTTCTTCTCGCGTTTTTGGGCGATCGCGCGCAGGCAGTGTTCCACGCGTTCCTCTTCCCAACTGACGACATAAATGATCGGATATCGCGCGCGAATGAGCACCTCGAGCTCTTGCTGAGGACTGAGTCGCCGCGGCAGCGTCTGGGCACGCGCGGCAGTCCGCTCCGGGGCTGTCTTTGCCGGGCGTCGCACGGGAACTTTCGGTGTTTGCGGTTGGTCATTCATGGTGTTCTTCATTGGCGGTCAATGGTGATGATCTGACACGTCTCCATCGTCTCTTGGGCAGAGAGGATATCGCTTTCCGCGGCGTGCAGGCGTTCGAGGCGCTCTTTCAACGACGATTCGCTCCACGACAATGCATCAAACACGTCAAGGATCTGCCGCGACGCGCCGAACAGGCAGACTCGGCCGTCCGGCAGGATCGTGATTTCGGTCATTGCCGATTCGTCGTCAAGGTTCACGCCGAGGGTTCCTTCAGGTAATTACGTTCAGTCCGGTTTCCATCGCATGCTCGACGGCGCGTTTTCCCGACGCACGATCCAGCGGCGAGACCAACTCGTCATACTCCGCGGCATGCCATCGCGGAAGATAACCCGTCATGACGCGCAGCGGAACCGCCGGCAGGTTCCGACGCATCCACGCAACGATCGGCCGATAACAGCAGTCGAAATGGCCGGGCAATACGAGATGCCGCACGATCAGCCGGGTTTCCTGCGCCATGAGCATCAGGTTGCGCGTCAACACCCGCATGTAACCCTCGACGCCGGCAATCCGGCGCGCACAGGCGTCGTTGCCAAACTTCAAGTCGACCACGTACACGTCGACGATTCCCGACAAAAGCGAGATGCCCTCGACCGTACTGAAACCGTTCGACTTCCATACCACGGGCGGCAGTCCGTCGCACTGGGCCATCGCTTCGAGTATGGCGGGCGTGTGGATGCTCGGCTCGCCGCCGACCCATTGGATGTTTCGGGCGCCCCATCGGCGTCCAACGGGAATCAAACGGGAAAGAAAATCGCCGCACAACGGAGAGCCTCGCTCGGGATCGAACGCATCGCTCTCGCCAATGCAGTAGGCACACCGGAGGTTGCAGCCCGACAGATAAAAGAGCTGCGACGGCACGAGTTCCGCCTCTTCGCCGCATTCCACCCGGTGGCGGTAGACCAGGGCCGTATCGCCGGCCTGACAGAAGCCTCGCTGGCCACGAGTACGATCGACGCCGCAGCGCCGTTCGCACAAGTTGCAATGGCGATATGTCCGCCGAGCGAGTTCGAGTCGCTCGGTTTCGATCGATCGATCGGTCATCGGAGCCTGCTCTGTACCGAAGAGGTTTTGGCGTCCCCCCGACGGCGACCGATGGCCGAACCAAAGCGTTCGGCATGGTCGTGGTCGCGTGGAACACCGTTTCAATATAAATCACCTCCACAATTCTGTACAGCGGGATTAGGACTGAAGGGG
>JAEWUR010000608.1 GCA_023397045.1 Planctomycetota bacterium | reverse complement strand
GCACTCGGATGGCGTCGAGGAGCGAGTTTCCGGTGCAGGACTCAAGCGACTGCAAATTTGGACCGAATTCGTCTTGAAGTGCGCCGGAATTTGCGCCACCTGGCATGTCCGATTCTTCGTAAGTGTTTGGTAACAAAGCACTTAACTGCTGTTGGTTCGACTCCCCTAGGGGGTACTGTTCGTGGATCCCAGCCCGCTTTCTGCGGGCTTTTTTTGCTTCTTGCGAGATCGTGCGGTTCTCCGCCGCCGGCCGGTGCAGGGGCTTTTTCTCCGTCGATTCCGCGACCTGACGGCCGCCGCGCGGTTCGGTTCGGCACAATCCGGTGCAGCGCCCCCCACCGCACGGTGGATTAGGCTGTTTGCGTCGTCTCGGTTTTCGTATAATCATTTCGTCACAAACAGGAAGGGATGCCATGAGCGGAACGGTAGCGGATAAGAAACGTTTGTTTCGCATCACGGCGGGCAATCTGCGCAACAACTACATTTACATCAACGGCCATCACGATTTCTTTCCCAAAAGCTGCTTTGGTCCGTCCAAGCGCGGATCGCAAGGGGCGGCCCACGCGGAAATCGAAATCTATCTCGATGGATTGGGCGAAACGGTTTCGACCGACATCAGCAGCGATCGCGAAACCGGCAAGCCTCGCAATTTCTTTCGCCGTCGCGCCTGGGTACGTCAATTTTTCGAGCACCACCATGTCAAGAACGGCGACATGCTGGCCATGGAACGTCTCTCGGAACGGAGTTATCGGCTTTCAGTCAATCGGTCCAAACAATCGGCTCGATTGACGTGTGCCGAGTTTTTTGCCGGGATTGGGCTCGTTCGTCTCGCCCTTGAACGCCAAGGATGGCAAGTCGTTTTCGCGAACGACATCGACCCCAAAAAGGCTGAAATCTATCTAGCTAACTGGCCGAGTGACGACCACCTTCATGTCGGCGATATTCACGCACTGAAGGCCGATGATCTGCCGACATGCGACCTATTCACGGCCTCTTTTCCGTGCAATGACCTCTCCATCGCCGGTCGCTGGGAAGGTTTGCAGGGCAAGGAATCGTCGTCCTTTTGGGGGCTTGTTCGGCTCCTCCGTGAAATGGGCGACCGCCGACCGCCGATTGTCATGTTGGAAAACGTGGTCGGATTCCTGATGAGCCACGGCGGACGGGACTTTGAGAAGGCGTTGCGGGCACTGAATGAACTTGGCTATGCGGTCGACGCAATTATTTTGAACGCTGCTCGGTGGGTTCCCCAAAGCCGTGCCCGCTTGTTCGTGCTTGCTCATCACGATGACGGCCAGGAAAGACGGTCATGCACTCTCGTCAGTGACGCCCGACCGGAATTATTGACTGACTTCATCAACGGCCATCCGGGCATTCGCTGGGACATCCGGGACGTCCCGCCCTTGCCGCCGACCACCGCCCGACTGGCGGACATCATCGAAGACTTGCCGAACAACGATCCTCATTGGTGGGATGAAAAACGGACCGAGTATTTCATGAACCAGATGAGCGAGAGGCATACTGATCAGGCCAGAAAGATGATCGCCGGCAGGTCATACACTTATGCGACAGCGTTTCGTCGCGTACGCAACGGAAAGAGCATGGCGGAACTGAGGACGGACGGAATTGCCGGTTGCCTTCGAACTCCTCGCGGCGGCAGCGGTCGACAGATTCTTCTCAAGGCTGGACGCGGAAAACACAAGGTCCGCCTGCTGACGGCCCGTGAGTGCGCAAGGCTCCAAGGCGTACCTGATTCTTATGTCATTAACGTTCCGTTGAACCAAGCCCTCTTCGGTTTCGGCGACGCCGTATGCGTGCCGGCGGTCGAGTGGATAGGACGGCATTACCTCACGCCGTTGGCGTCTGAGTTGGCAACAAGAGAAACAATTCGGGGTTGAGGAAATGCGTGAACAATTTGAATCACAGGCGATAGCCGTTTTAGACGATTGGTACAACGGGCTCGGGTTGTACCAGGACAGGTTGCCAGCGAAAGGCTCTATTGCCGCTGCTCTCCACGTGCTAGGGCGATTGCAGTCAGACTACCAACTCGATATCTCCGCCCATGTTGCGGGAGGTGAATCACAAATTGCCGGCCTTTCAGCCGCCGCCGTGAAGAAAGTGCTAACCGAATATGGCGAGACGAGAGTGATGTCCGCCGTGGGGGGGCGATCAAATCGAGGGGCGCGTGGAGCCGTGGCGGCATTGCTTGCGGCGATGAAGCCCCTTGGGTTGGAGAGAAAGCCAGAGGCGACACGCATCGAAATACTCAAGGCCATGCAGCGGCATATTGTCGAGGCGTATGTGCCGCCGTACTTCTCTGTAAAACGCGTCAAGGCGACCTTCAATGTGAACAATGCGACCTGGACTTTCATAAACTCGATCCTTGAAAACGCACGGCAATCGGGCAAGGGAGGGCCCGTTGCTGAATATCTGGTTGGCGCCAAGCTGAGCCTTCGTTTCCCCGAAAAGGACATCCGCAATAAACGTTATAGTGAATCAGATGCACAGGTCGGTTGCTATGGCGACTTTCAAATCGGCAACACGGTATTCCACGTTACGGTCGCGCCCATGCCTGAGTTGTTCGAGAAGTGTAAGGGCAATCTGGAACATGGAATGCGGGTTTACCTCTTGGTTCCCGATGTGATGGTGATCGGCGTGCGTCAAAACACGGCTTTGTTAGCTGACGGTCGAATCGCAGTTGAGTCCATCGAGTCGTTCGTCGCGACGAATATCGATGAACTCTGCGAATTCGACGGTGACCAACTGAAAAGCGGCTTCCGTAAGTTGTTGGAGAAGTACAATGAACGCGTTGATGACGTCGAGTTGGATAAGTCAATGCTGATCGAGATTCCGATGAACTTGGAATGATGGCAATCCTATTCATGATGACGGGGCGATCCCGCATTATGGGGGCGTCGGGACGACTATGACTCAATCGGCGGGATTTCGCCGCTTTCCATCCAGTTCCGCAACATCGTTCGAACGTCGTCCGCGTCATCGGCGTCACCGTCGTAAGCGTACTCCATGTAAATGAATACCTGTTGCTCGGAATCTGGCGGAAATCCGCCGCTCCAATCCGAGAAATCATTGCGAATCGCGTTTATTCGTGTTGTGTTCATCGTTCAGCCTTGGGTAGATAGTGCCGCACCGCCGGGGTGATTGAATCACGGGATTATACCACTGCGGCTTTTTGCACCCAAAATAGAAGCGTTTTATGACCGATGTAGTCTCGCGAGCCGAGCGATCCCGGATCATGGCGGCCGTCAAGTCGAAAGACACGACGCCCGAGATGCTCGTTCGCCGACTGGCTCATTCGCTCGGATTCCGATATCGTCTCCACGTTCGCAGCCTTCCAGGAACGCCGGATCTTGTATTCCGCCGTTTGCGGAAAATCATCAACGTCAATGGCTGTTTCTGGCATCGGCACTGTTGTCGTAGCGGACGAGCGATGCCGAAATCTCATCGGAGCTATTGGGAAGCGAAGCTGAGCGCAAACCAGAAACGCGATATTGCCGTTCGGCGCAAGCTCAGGCAGCTTGGGTGGAAGGTGTTGGTTATTTGGGAATGCCAGATCACCAGAAAGGACCTCGCTCCTCTGAAAAACCGAATTGAGGCCTTTCTGCAGCCGGAAGATTAGGGTCGGCTTTGGCGAGTTCTGCCATTTCGGCATTTTCGATCCCCGTGGCAGAGCCCTGCTTCTCAAAGGTACACTGACTCGTCACCAGCGTTCCTCGCCGCAACAATCTAGGAAGTCTAGGGCGTACAGCGAGGGTTGTTTGCGGATCGGGATTGGCTGGAGAGGTTCATGCTTTTGCCATTCGGGGGGGCGTATTTACATTGCCCCAATTCGCCGAAATCGGTATAATCGCGCCCCGTCGAATTCTCGTTTTTGAACCGACCTCTGTCAAAGGATTGACGAGTCGATGAGCATGGAAGCCGCCGCTGTCTCGGACAGCCTAAGTCCTTTCGAACAACTCCGTTTCGCACGGCAGGTCATCGCGACCGAAAGCCGGGCGCTCGGGCAGGTGGCCAACCGGCTGGGCAGCGAATTCTGCCGGGCCGTGCAACTGGTTTTTGAGTGCCAAGGCAGCGTGATCGTTTGCGGCATCGGCAAGGCGGGATTGGTCGGCCAGAAGATCATGGCCACGCTGGCCTCGACCGGCACGCCGAGCCACTGTCTGCATCCGGCCGAGGCCATCCACGGCGACCTTGGCCGCGTCGGCGCCCGGGATGTGCTGCTGATGCTCTCGCAGAGCGGTGAAACCGAAGAGATCGTGCGGTTGCTGCCCTCGCTGGCCGAAATCGGCGCGCCGATCATCGCCATCACCGGCCAATCGCAAAACACGTTGGGTCGCGCGGCCGCTGTGACGATCGAACTTGGCTCGTTGGAAGAAGCCTGTGCGTTGGGACTGGCCCCAAGCACCAGCACAACCGCCATGATGGCCGTCGGCGACGCGTTGGCGCTGGTCGTCAGTCGGATGCGTCATTTTGGACGCGAAGATTTCGCCCGCTTCCATCCCGGCGGCAGTCTCGGCTATAAGTTGAGCAAGGTCGAGCAGCACATGCGTTCGTTGGACGATTGCCGCGTGGCGGCCGAGACCGAGACGGTTCGTCAGGTGTTGATCGGCGTCCAAAAACCCGGTCGGCGGACCGGCGCGACGATGCTGACCGATGGCGAGGGCCGGTTGTCGGGCATTTTTACGGACAGCGACCTTGCCCGACTGTTCGAACACCGCCGCGACGGCGAGTTGGACGCACCGATTCGGCAAGTGATGACCTCGAAGCCATTGCGTGTCGCAGCCGGCGCGATGATGGTCGAGGCCGTGTCGGTGATGATCGAGCGAAAGATCAGCGAACTGCCGGTGGTCGATCACGATGGCCGTCCGGTGGGTTTGTTGGACATTACGGACGTCGTGGCCCTATTGCCGAAGGAATCGCAGCCGGCGGAGTCGGACCGGGTTGCCTCGAAGAAATCGGCGGCCTTTCGCATTGTTTGCAAGCAAGAGGATAGTGCCAGCGCGTGATTTTTTTTAAGAGTTATTGCGAATCCGCAAGCGGCTTGAAGGTCGGTTGTGGAGACAACGACCATGTTGATCTAGTCCCTAGTCCCTAACCCCTAGTCCCTAACCCCCAGTCCCTGGCAAAATGTCTCTCGAACAGCGTTGCCGTCCGATCCGACTGATCCTTTCCGACGTTGACGGCGTATTGACAGATGGCGGCATTGTGTTCGACAACCAGGGGATCGAGACGAAGCGGTTTCATGTGCGCGACGGGATGGGCATTCGGCTGTGGAAGAAGGGGGGCTGCCGATTTGGACTGATCACGCATCGCAGTTCGAACATCGTCAAGATGCGTGTGGCGGAGCTTGGGATTGAGATTATTCGGCAGGGGATCGACGACAAGCTGTCGGCCATGCGCGAGATCTTGGCGGAATTGCGGCTCACCGCATCGCAGGCGTGTTACATTGGCGACGACCTGCCCGACCTGCCGGTGGTTCGCGCGGTCGGATTTGGCGTGGCGGTGGCCGACGCCTGCTCGGAGCTTCGTCAGTCGGCCCATTATGTCACGACGTTGCCCGGCGGCGGCGGGGCCGTTCGCGAGACCATCGAGTTGATCCTGAAATCCCAATCGCGTTGGGAGGATTTGATTCAAGCGTATCGATGAAGGGACTAGGGATTCGGGGCTGGGGATTCGGGGCTGGGGATTCGGGATTCGGGATTCGGGACTAGGGACTAGGGACTAGGGACTAGGGACTAGGGATTCGGGGCTGGGGATTCGGGGCTGGGGATTCGGGGCTGGGGATTCGGGGCTGGGGGCTAGAGTTCGGAGAAGTCCTATTCCCGAACGCCTATTCCCGAACGCCTATTCCCGAACCCCTAGTCCCGAACCCCTAGTCCCGAACCCCTGTTCCCGAACCCCTATTCCCGAAACCCTAATCCCGAAACCCTAATCCCGAAACCCTAATCCCGAACCCCTAATCCCGAAACCCTAATCCCGAAACCCTGGCCCCGAACCCCTATTCCCGAACCCCTAGTCCCGAACCCCTAGTCCCTAATCCCTAGCCCCTAGTCCCTCTCCCCATGTCCCGTATCACTCGCATCGCCGGGAGTCTTGCGATCGTTCTGATCGCCTACTGGGCGTATGCGCTGTTGGCGGTGCCGTGGATCGAGCCGGTGGCCGATCAGCGGACCGCGGCCGAGATCAGTCAAGCCGAGCGGGAGCGCAGCGCGAATCTGGTCGATATGCGGATGCAGCAGCTTCGGGGCCTGTTCCCCAAGGACGCTTGGGAATTGCGAAACCCGAAGATTTTGGAGAGCGACAAGGCCAAGCTGCTTTTTCAGACCTACGTCAACCATCCCGACGGCCGGGTCGAGTTGCATCCCTGCACGATCGTCTTCGGCTACGATGGTCCTGCCGAGGACGAGGACGAGCGTCGCCGCCAGTCGGTCGTGCTCGAATCGCCCGCCGGGGCGGTGCTCCAGTTCGACCATCCGTTGGATCTCAATCGCGCGAAGATCGGCCGGCTCGTTCGCGGCCAGCTTCTCGGCGAGGTCCACATTCGCAGCGACTGCAAAAAGGCTGGTCCCGAGGATGATCTGTTGATCGTCGCACGCGACATCGAGCTTACGGAGAAGACCGTTACGACGCCCAACCCGGTCGATTTCCGCTGGGGCCGGCATTTCGGCCGCGGCAGCGATATGGTCATCAAGCTGATTCACGAGCCCGCGAAGCCCGGCCAAGAAAACGCCGGACCGAAGATTGCCGGCATCGAGTCGTTCGAAATGCGTCATGTCGAGCGGCTGCATCTCGACGCCGGGCAATCGGAAAAGGAAAGCTCGCCGGTCGAGGTTCGCTGCAACGGTCCGTTCCAGTTCGACGTCGTCAAGCGTCTTGCGACGTTTCGAGAGCAAGTCGAGGTGACGAAGCCGAATCCGACCGGCGCGGCCGACAAGTTGGCCTGCGATCTCCTCTCGTTGCATTTCACGGAACGGCCGAAGGAAAAGGCATCGACCGGCGGCGCGCCCGGCTCGCTCGATCTGGTCGCCGAGCAGATCGTCGCGGAAGGCGCTCCGGTTCATCTGATGGCGCCCAGCCAGAACGCCGTCGCCCGGGCGCAAAAACTCCGGTACAACTTGCTGACGAACTCGATCGGCATGGAAGATCCCCGGGAGGTCTTTTTGCAGCAAGGCGCGAACGAGGTTCATGCCCGCCGACTCGATTATCAAGCGACGAACTCGGGCAGGATTGGGCTTCTTCAATCGCAAGGGCCCGGCGTCATTCGCGGCTGTTCGCCCGAACGGCCCGACCAGCGTCTGGAAGCCGAATGGAACGATTCGCTGAAGATCGATCGCGACGGCGACGACTCGCGGATCTGGCTGACCGGCGGCGCGACGTTGCGTCTGCCCGGCGTCGCGCAGCTTCAATCGAAAGAGATTTGTTTTTGGCTGGCCGAGACGCCATCGAAGACGCAGCCGAAGCAGTTCGACCGGCATCTGTCGCGCATGAAGGCGCAAGGCGCGGTGCAGATGAACGCGGCGCAGCTCGCGTGCAACGTCGACGAGTTGCAGGCGTGGTTCGAGGAAGCGGAACAGGGGGTTGCCGGAACGCCGCAAGATGGGCCGCCGTCGGCCGCGGCGCCGATCTCCTCGCCCTATGGCGCGTCGCCAACCGCGACGCCGGGCATCGGACGAATGCAAATCGCCGGTCGGCTGATGACCGCCAAGATCGTGCTTCGCCAGCCGCAGCCGCTGATCGCCAATTTGACCATCGAGGACGGAGTCTCGTTCAAGGAAACCGCGACCGCACGGCCGGACGAACAGCCGTTGGCGATCTCGGGCGATCGGCTCGAAGCCAAGAACCTCACCGAGCCGAACGCGACCGTCGTCGTGTCGGGTCGCCGAGCGAGTTTTGAAGGGCGCGGCATGGGGTTGACCGGCACGAACATCAATCTCGACTGCGGCGCGAATCGACTATGGATCGACGGTCCCGGCCAGATGGTCGCGTCGAGGTTTAACGTGCAGAATCATCCGATGCCGTCGGTCGCCGAGACGCCGATGACCATCGATTGGCAGCACGGCATGAACTTCGACGGCCTTCATGCCGAGTTCACCGACTCGGTCGTGGCGACGGCTCCGCAACTGCCGGCGGAAGACAAGATGATGAACGTCGTGCTTCGGACGGGCAAGATGTCGGTGCAAATGCAGCGGCCGATCCGATTCACCCAATCGCAAAACGAAGACACCCAGATCCAAAC
>JAEWUR010000602.1 GCA_023397045.1 Planctomycetota bacterium | reverse complement strand
GTCGTAGTTCGCTGCCGCCCACTCGACCGTATCGAGGACGCGGTTCTCGGCCGGAGTCGGCTGCGTCGCGTATTTGGCCGTTTCGTTGCGCGCGGCGGTCCACCCCCACCACTCGTCGTTGTTGCTGTCCAAAAACAACGTGTAGAAATCGGCCGGCACCTTTTCGCCGGTGTCGCTGGGGTCGTCCGTTGGGTCGACCTTCCGGTTCAGGAAGAAATAGCCGAGATAGTCGAGAGCGGTGCGATTGGCCGAGTGAAGCACGACGCACAAGGGGGCGTTTTGGGTCGGCGTCTTCGGGTGGACCAGAAAGAAATAGTTTTGCTGCGGCGCCGGGTATCCCCAGCCGTCGCGGCTCGAATGCGTGAATTGCTCGATGGTCCGGCCGTCAATGGTTTTCGTGTAGGTGTTCTCGGCGTCCAACCGTGGCGGCCAACCGAGGGCCGAATCGTCGGCCGACAATGCCGACGCCGACGCGTGGATCATCGCGATGAACGTAATAACAAGTGCTCGATTGCTGAACATGACGATTTGCACCTTTCGGCTGATTTCCCGATATTGCCGGCTGCTGGGGGATGTTGTTGTGTTAGATTTGTGCCCAAGTTTTCTGGAGTTGCCGCTGAAGTCGCTCTGCCGGTATCTTCCAGGCGATGACCGAAAATGACGTATTCTCGCTCAGGGTGTCGCAGGGCGGCTTCTCAGAAACGGCGTCGCCGACCAGTTCGACGAAACGGAGGCCGTCGTGGAACAATATGTTTCCCTTAAGGCGAAGCAGTCGGGAACCGAACTTCTCGACCATCTTCATGAAACGCCCCCTGTCGATCGGGCCGTCGGCCTCGAACGAAGCCGACACGACGTTCTTCGGCGGTCGTTTGATGGCGATCAATTCGCGAGCGCGGTGCGTCAGTGCGTCGAGAAAGGCCGCGTCTGCCTTGCCATTGTCGACCGAGGTCATCGGCGCATCGGGATTGATCTCCGCCAGAATCGCCCGCAGCCGGGAAAGCTCTCTTTTCGAGATCAGGTCGGTCTTGTTGACGACAATTCCGTCGGCCGACTCGACCTGATTCCCGACCGCTTCGAGGAACGGCAGCACTTTGACGAAGTTGAGGCCGTCGATCAGGCAGATGTTGGTCCGAATGTGGAATCCACCGGCGAGAGTCGGCTCCTCGAAACAGTTCACCAGATCGCCCGTGTGCGCGATGCCGGTGGCCTCGACCAACAGGCCGCCGCACCTCGGCAAGGCCGCGATGTGGCGCAACGTCTTGAGCAACTCGACTTTCGTGCATGCGCAAAAAATGCTGCCCCGGTTGATTTCATACTTCGGATAACGGCCGGGCCGAACCAATTGCCCATCGACGCCCAGCGCGCCGAACTCGTTGATCAACAGCGCAGGCCGCCTGTTCCTCCAAGACGGCATCGACAGCAGATGGTTGAGGAACGTGGTTTTGCCAGCGCCCAGGTAACCGGTGATTAGCGTCACTGGAATTGAACGAGCCATGGCCGCTCCACCTTGCCGAATGGGCGCTACATCACGTCCTTGAGCCACTCTTTGATGACCAGCACTTCCGGAATCGCCTTCGTCGATTTGAGGTCGTAATGGGCCATCACGACGGCAGGCGTCTGGACGGGCACGATTCCATAGGACGCAATCGTGGCGTTGTCCGTGACGACGCTCACCTGGGCATCGATCCCCAATTCCATAATCGCCCGTTCGCATCGCTGCAACACTTCTTGGCAGGCTTCTCCGCCGTCGCCCAGGACATAGAGCGACGCCTTGCGGCTGGCGATTTTCAGCCGGAATTTCTCGTTGATTCGCTTCTGAATGGCCGCGATCAACTGGTCGCGGGGCGGAATGCGCGAGACGAACGTGATTTCACCGTCAATGCAGATCGTCGGGACGTTGCGGACCATCAACGAGGTCATGAACACCAGCGATTCGCGGTATTTGATCTTGTGCTCTCGCCACACGACGATGCCCTCGAACTCGGGCGCCACCTTCTTCACGGCATCGACCATGTATTGGCAAGGGGCACACGCCTCGGAATCGAGCGTGATGATGTCGACGATCACGCGATCGGCCTGGCCATATTCGCGCATGTCCAGACGGTCCTCGTCCGATTGGTCCGAGGCGACGGCCTTAACGACTTCCCGGCGATACGGATCGATCACGACTTGCGTGACCGCCTCCAGATTGGCCGCGGGCGTCGCGTAAGGCAAATCGCAACCCGGGGCCAGCACATATCCTTGCTCACCGCCGATTTCGAGGCAGGCGAGAGCATTCTTCTGCGCGTCGATCGGCCTGCCCAGCAACAGCACGCTGGTAAGCTGTAAATTACCGCCGAAACTGATGCCTCGCGGCAGACAGACCTCGCGCACGTACTGCAATGGAATGTTTTCGTCGACCGAAATGTTGTCGGGCCGGCATTCGCACATCGCCTCGACGTTCTGCTGCGCGTGTCCGCAGACGAAGAACGAACTGCCGACCTGTCGCGAACGAAGATCATCGAAAACCGGCGTCAGATAGGGCGTGATATATTCGCGGAACTGGTCGGGTCCGATCTGGCTGGTCATCGGATCGACAACCGCCACGAAATCGCAGCCGGCGTCGGCATAGTAGCCGGCCATGGCCGTGCAAACGTCGCGGCAGAACGCCATCACGCGGCGCACGTGATCGGGCCGATCGAACATCTGCATGAAGATGTCGGTGCCCAACAGATGCAGCGCCAAGGTGAACGGCCCGGTGATCAATCCGTAGAGCCCGATGTCGGGATTGGCCTGATGCAGCTTCTTGGCGGCCGACAGAACGGTCCCAATTCGCCCTTGGTCGGGGCCGGGCACCGTGAGCGATTCGAGTTTCGTGCCGTTGGCCAGCGGATGCGATTTCACCGAGGGCGGCGTTTCGTCGGCCCAGACCAACTCGCAACCGAGCACCTCGGCCTCGATTTGAAGATCGAATGCCACGGGAATGCCGTCCGGGTGGTAGCGATCGATGGCCGCCTGAGTGCCGCGAATCAGAAGCTCTTCCGACTGCAAATATTCACGGGCGGTCACGCCCAACAGGGCGCCGCCGTGACAACCGACGAAGGGGACCCAAGGTGTTTGGTCGACCGGTTGGCATCGAAATGCCGTAAGAAGGCGTTCTTTTCCCGTCATGGTGCAAATCTCTCTCGTTGCATGCGCAAAAGCTGACAATATCCAAAGTCCGTCATTATACCATTTCTGGGCCGGGACCATAGACCCCGTTTTCGCGCAGCAAAATGGCGATCTACCCCGTTGGATGGGCAGAAAAACATCGATAGCCGCTAACTGCTTCCGCGATAGAGACTTGTGGTGTTTTTGAAACGGACCAGCCCGAAAACACGTTCGTTTCGGGGGAGTTTTTTTGTGAAATCCTGCCATTTTCTGGATAAAGTGAAAGATAGGTCTCACATGTAATACAGGAGCAATAGATCGGACTGGGTGCAATCGTGGTGGATCGCAACGATAACGCGAATGTCGATGTCTCTGAGGCCGAGGCCGTTCAACGGATCGCGTCTCACCAGCGAGACATCTATTTCTATGTGCGTTCGCTCGTGTTGGATCCCGAGGAAGTGGCCGACATCGTTCAGGACACCAACCTTGTCTTGTGGCAGAAACACGATCAGTTCAATACGATCAAGGACTTCAGGGCCTGGGCGTTCCAAATCGCTCGATACAAGCTGCTCGAACATCGTGCTCAAGGCAAAAAGAAGTGTTTGTGCTTCTCCGATGCCTTGGTCGATCAGTTGGCCATTCAAGCATCGCGAGGCTCTTCGGACGACAATGAGATGCTGGACCGATTGAACCACTGCATCGCCTTGCTGGTGCCTCGCGATCGGGAAATTCTCAGCAAACGTTACACCGCGCTGGCAAGCTGCAATTCCATTGCGCAAGCCGTCGGCCGCCCCATCGGCTGGGTCTACAAGGCACTGAATCGTATCCGTCAGGAGTTGCTCGATTGCATGAGCCGTTGTGGACATGCCAGGAGGGAATCGTGATGGAACCGTCGGCTTGGATCGATGAGTTGCGCACGTTGTCCGACAAGGCATGCAACGGCGCATTGACCGAACCCGAGGCGGAACAGCTCGAAGAGATTCTGGACTGCAACACGGCGGCCCAGCAATTCTATTTGGATCGCATTTCGCTCGATGCATGGTTGCGATGGAAATATGCCGGCGAGGCGCATCAGGAGCCGGCGCCGCCGACTCCCTTGCCGGCGCCTTGTCCGTCCCAATACAGTTACCTCGCGGGACCGCTGACCTATGTCATGTCCGGTTGGCCGGCGGCCTATCTGATTGCGACCGTGATTTGCGGAATCGCGGCCGTCATCGGCGCCGTCACCCACATATCGCAGCCGGGACAAATCGCCGTCGAGCAGCGGCCGGCGATCCACGATCGAACGGAACTGCGTCCAACGACGATCCATCGCGTTGCTCAAATCACCGGGTCGATCGATTGCCGGTGGGTTGACGCCAAAAACGCGCCCACGACCAGGAATATCGGCCTTGGCGACACACTCGATCTGGCGGCCGGCGCTATCGAAATCGAGTACGACTCGGGAGCGAATGTCGTTTTGCAAGGGCCGGCGACCTACGAGGTGAGTTCGGACAATGGCGGGTTCCTGTCGCTCGGCAAACTCACCGCAAGGGTGGAAAAGCCGAGCAAGACGCGAGCGGAGCGAGTCGATCGGGCCGCCGAGCGTCCGCTGTTCACCGTGACAACCCCCACGGCCGTTGTTACCGATCTCGGCACGGAGTTCGGAGTGGAAGTATCCCGCGACGGAAACACGTGGACGCACGTCTTCCGTGGCGTGGTGCGTGTCGAAACGACTGCCGGCGTTGGCGACTCGGACCGTCAGAATCGCGTGCTCCGCGAGAACGAATCGGTGGCGGTCAACCGCGACGCCCGGCGAGTGGTCATCGTGGATTCGTCGGCCAAACCGCCCGTCTTCATTCGCGAACTTCCATCACAGACGATCAAGGTGCTCGATCTGGTCGATGTCGTCGCCGGCGGCAATGGGTTCTCGAAGAAACGCGGCCGGGGCATCGATGCAGTCACGGGCGAAATCACCGATCTTCCCCGCGGTCCATCCGCGGAAATGGACGGCGATCACCAATACCATACGCT
>JAEWUR010000569.1 GCA_023397045.1 Planctomycetota bacterium | reverse complement strand
CGAACAATGGAGTCTACCGCCGTCCCAATGACAGGAGCGTGGTGGCGATGTGGACATGAGTATACATATCGGTGATTTTATTGCAATAGGCCCGTCGAAGAATTTTCGGAAGATGAAAACCTGGCCTTGGCGACGATCGTGGGTCGTGGACATGCCCCCTTGTCGCCGTGGCCTTTGCCTATGAAAATGGACCTCCGACAAGGAGGAATACGATGCCAGGCACGAGAAAGAAATCGAGACGGTTTGCCGTCGGGTCAATGGTTCGCGTCAAGAAGAATATTGCAGACCCCAACAACCCCGAGTTGCCGATCGGCGGCTGGTTAGGGAGGGTCTCCGAAGTCAGCGGGACGTTGTGTCTCGTTCAATGGAATGAAGCGACCTTGGTGGCAATTGGACTTCGTCGCTGCGGGAAGGATGACGAAGATTGTCCGGCAACTTGGCTTGAAGAGACTATGCTGGAAGCGGATCCTGGCGAGCCGATTTGCGTTGAGAGGAAAGTGAGCGCAGGGTGAAAAGCCGTCGCCGATTTGGCGGAAGGCGCATCTGGCGGTCCGAACAAACGGTCGATTTCTGATACATCTCGGAATACAGATGGGATTACGAGACAGCAGCGAACATCAAAGCTCGGTTGCCCGCTTGAACGAAGTAGTGGGATTGCGCGATGTATAAGCATTCCAAGAGAAAAACGCCAAACCGCCCGAATGACAAACTAATCCACTGCAGCGATTCATTAGGCTGCATCATCTGGTTCGCAGCTCTCGTGTTGCTCGACGGAACCAAAAGTCGAGCGAGCCCTTGCTATGTTGCTTACAGTGATGGCGGCCGCGATGAAGATTATTAAGCCAATCGCCAAAGCAAACGCCACAAATGGCCAGAGCAATGTAGCGCGGAGACACCATACGATCTCCTTGCGCCATTCCCACGACGGCACTGATGGGCCGAGGGTGGAAAGCCAACAAAGACCGCGAACGACGACCGCAGTAAGCATTCCGACGACGAAGTACACGATGACGAACCACACAATTGTTGACACCGGTCAAGTCTCCGATGCATCTAACAGGTATTCGGGGCAGTCGCGCAGTCGAAACTCGCAGTCAAAGGAGGCGCAACTAGTTTTAGACCATGTATTTCACGGCCCAGAGCTTCCGGAGCCTCTGTCTTCAGGACTCAATGTATCGGTTCATAGCTCGATGTCAAGAAACCTTGTATTCTTCGGTCGGGGCAAACACCCAATCGGGTGTCGCCGGGCAATTGTGGACGATCTTCATTAAACGGATCGGTTGCCGGTACTGGAAAAGCCGTTCCGAAGAACGGGTCGTTTTCTGGAGTATGTCACAAAACGCATGAGTAAGCAGGGCGACCAACGTTTCAACTCACCGATGGTGGCCCACCGGGAACGTTCAACTTGTCAACCGGCGCTGCTGGGCCGCCATTCGGTGCAGCGTTTGATTGGGCGTTGGTCGCTGGCGGCTTGAGGTCCTCCATGTCGAAACGAAACTCCGGTACCCCGTTCTTCAGTGCTTCTAGCGAATAGCGCTCGACCGATCCCTGACGCGCCACCAGAAGATCACCTTTGGCATCCCATGTGGCCCAATCGACTTCGGGATCAAGAAGGCTCGATCCTTCAAGTTGAAACTCGAAAGTGTAGCCATGCACCAAATAGCCTCTATAAAACATCCGCAACGCTGGATGTCGCCGTGTAGGTTGCCATGACCAGCCGGGGTCATTCAAGCAGAGTGTAGAATACGAACTGTGCTTCAGGGTAATCTCTTGATCGTCGCCGAAGTCGCCCTCCCGCTTCCAGCCGTCCCGTTCCAACCGACAGGAAAGGATCGGAAAAACCTCACCACCCGATTCCATGCGCTCGATGGAAAATGGAAGTTCATTCGACTTCGTGAATTCACTGAGTGAGCGGTTGGAACACCAGTTGTCGTTTGATCGAAGCGTCCGTCGATCCGAAAAGAAGCCGCCTCCGGCCCAAGTCCCCATATTAGGAACATCAGCCACTGTGCGAAGCCAAGGCGGCTGGCAAATCCCATTCCACGTCTCTCCACCTGAGCCCATAGCCAAATAGACCATCCAGCGGCCATCCCAAGAAATGTCACATCTTTCGGAGTAAATCCGTCCTTGGAACCATGAGCCATGCTCCATCTCATCGGTGGCGGTATCCCACGAAAAAATGTGGAAGCACTTGCTGGGCTTTCGCCGGATGATTACAGCTCTTGGTGACTGGTGTGCTTGGAGAATATGCATTCGGGCCTTCGATCTTGGTCGAATCCATGCGGGTGGCAGATTTGATGCCGCGTTCGAACCGCTCATATTCTTCTCGCCCAACTTACCCTGTAACCCCGCCGTTCCCCTCAATATAGCGGGCGGTTTTAGGGTGTCAAGAATCGTTCCTTTGATCGGCCCGTCCCACATTCGACGAGTATTTGAGAAACAGCCATCTATGCACTGGCATATCGTGCGTTTGTAACTGGACAGAATGTATGCAAGCCGTACAGTTACACTGGGGATCGTCGAAAATCGGTCGTTTGATGACGCGTCTCGCAATAGGTATGGGTTGACGGGATAGCGGCACGAACGAGCAAGCCTAACGATCAGGATAAGGCGGCGGGGACGGGAAGACGCCACCACTGGCAACCACCCTTACCCCCGCTCACCTTCATCCTGTTGTTATTTGTCTGTGTGACCGAAAAGTTCCGTGATCGCAGCGTCTATTCGGTTCCCGATGTCGTCAGCGTCAATCGGGTCATCAGGTGCAATTTCAAGCAGTCGTTGCTCCCGGTACTCGTCCTTTGGGTCGTGGCCGCGAACGATTAGAACTAGCGGGGCGGCAGGATGATCTCCGGACTTAATTCCATCCCGTCGAGCACGCAGAATCGTCACGACCAAGTTGATGATCCCGGTGGTCAGATTCAAGGTGGCAGCACCGAGCGTAATCCACGCAAGAAGCTCCGGTCCGGACTCATGTTCGACGAATCTGGCCCGTTCGGCGCGGAGGTCCGTTCGCGATAGTGCATCATCGATGATTGCGTACGCACGTGGGGAGTGCTCGCGATGGAAGCATCCGGAATCCACGCGAACCTTTATGGATACGGGAAGCGCCTCATTGGGCCGCAGTACGTCCGCGTCAAGTTCGGCGAACCGTTGGCTGAAGTTCCGTTCCCAGGTTGGGTCCATACGACTGGTCCTGACAAGTAGCAGGTATTCGACCGTCGAAGTGCGGTAAAACTCTGCCGCATTGTCGCAGCCGAGCATGGCCTTGTCAATCTGACGATGATTAACCCAAAGCCCAACTCTCGAAAAGGGTTGCGTTCATCGGTCTGGATGAACACCCAATCGGGTGCCCCTATACAAATGCGGCCAAATCTTATCAAACGGATCGGTTGTCGGAACTGGAAAAAACCGTTCTGAAAAACAGGTCGTTTCTCGGCGATCCTAGGAAAGGTAAGAGTTGATGGCACGCCAAAAAGCCGAATGTTTCGGTTAACGTGGCAACGG
>JAEWUR010000524.1 GCA_023397045.1 Planctomycetota bacterium | reverse complement strand
CTGGCACACCGTCGAGCGCGTCGGCCGAACCGGCAACCCCTGCCGCTGGGACGGCCGAATCCTCTCCGAAGTCGTCGACCGCATCGAAAAAGGGGTCAGAACTATTTTTTCCGAGACCGATTGGAATTCCCGCGGCGTCGTCGAAATCCCGGCGGCCAAGAAGTCGGACGGCTGGTTCTTCCATGCCATCACCGGCGAAGAGTGGCTGCTGAAGATGAAGTTCCGCACCGCGCGAAACACCTTCCAACGCGACGAGCTCGTCGCCAAACTCGACCTGAAACCGTTGAACGACATGCCCGATCTGCCGCTCTACGGCACCGAGCCGCGCGTCCGGTTCCAAAAACTCCGAGGGCCGTGGCAAGAGATCGAACTGCGAGTCTACAGCTACAAGGAGATCGATCGGCCGGAGTTTTGGGACTTCGTCGATCGCGCGGTGGAGGGCTTTGCCAAGTTCCACGAGAAGGTGCAGGAGAAGTCCGACATCCTGCATCCCTGGAAACAACTCGGCCGCGCGTGGCACTTCGCAAGGAAGGGCTTTTCGATCGGCAAGAAGGTCCATTGGAACACCGACGTCCTCGAAGACCTGATGGAAATGTTGGCGGAAGCCGCGCCGGAAGGTCAATTCCTCTGGAACAACAAACAGGTCGTGCCCGTCTATCTGCCGGGTCAACGCGATCCCTGGGCGGCCGTGCAAACCAAAAAACTCGACGCCGTCTATCTGCACCTGATGAGCGCGAAGGGACGCTTCGCACTCGGACAAATCACCGGCCTGGGACACGATCCCGAGTTGGACGGCTCGAAACCGAACGTCGACGCCATCCGGTTGAAGTTCCGCTCGGGCGCCGACCTGGCGAAGGGGGACCTCCGAGGATTTCTCAAGCAACACGTCAAGTCCGCGAAAGAATCGAAAGCATGAGCGCGCCGCTGGTTCCAACCCGATTCCTGTTCCGTTTCGCGGCGCCGTGCCAACGCCACGATCCGTTGTGGACCGCGAAAGGTTCGCAACTCGACGAGTCGTTCCGCTTGGTCGGGCTGGCCGAGTTGGAGCAGCCGTCGCTTTGGGCCGACGTGCGAGCCGCTTGGAGCGAGGCGGGCGTTGCGTTCCGCGTCGAAGTGCGCGGCAAAAAACAACCGACGTGGTGCAGGGCCGCGCGGATCGAAGATAGCGATTGCCTGCAACTTTGGATCGACACGCGCGACGTCCACAACGTCCACCGCGCGAGCCGCTTCTGTCATCGGTTCATCTTCCTGCCCGGCGGTGCAGGTCGAAAACTCGATCAGCCGATGGCCGAAACGATGGCGATCAACCGCGCCCGAGAATTGCCGAAACCCGTCCGCGAAGGATTGCTTCAAGCCCAAAGCCAGCATCACAAGGACGGATATACGCTCGACGTCTTCGTTCCGGCCGAGGCCTTGACCGGCTTCGACCCGGCCGAGCATCCTCGGCTGGGTTTCAACTATGCCGTGATCGATCGCGAACTCGGCGAGCAAACGTTTTGCGTCGGCCGCCCGATGCCCTATCACGAAGACCCCAGTCTTTGGGCGACGCTCGAATTAAAACGTTGAGACGATGGCAAGCGTCTGGCCCACGGTGAGCGAATCGCCGGCCGAGGCGAGTTTCTCGTCAAGTATCCCATCGGCCGGAGCGGGCAGATCGACCGTCACATCGCCAACCATCACCTCGACCACCGGCTCGCCCTCCGACACCTCGGCCCCGCGTTTGACGAGCCACATGCTCAACGTGACCGGTTGCTCACCAAACCCCAGGTCGGGCAAAATGACGTGTCGAGCATTCATCCTTCAGCATTCCGCAATCATCATCTTGTGTGCGTGATAGCTCGATCGTACAAACGGCCCACTGGCCACATGCGTAAAACCCATCTGCCGGGCCAACTCGCCGAGATGCTCGAACTCGTCCGGCGGAAGATAACGCACGACCGGCATCTGGACCGGCGACGGCTGGAGATATTGGCCAAGGGTCAGCATCCGGCATCCGGCCTCGAACAGATCGGCCAGCGCATCGAGCAACTCGTCGGTCGTCTCGCCCAATCCCAGCATCAGACCGGTCTTCAGCCCGATGGCCGGATTCCGGTCGCGAATGTGCCGGAACATTTTTAGAGTCGCCGGATAATCGGTCCGAGGGTCTCGCACGACGTGAAACAACCGAGGCACCGTCTCGGTGTTGTGGTTATACACCTCCGGCGCCGCGTCAATCAGCCGATCGACCGCCGCAAGGTTGCCGGCAAAGTCGGACGGAAGGACTTCGACGGTGGGCAAACGATGAATCTCAGATTCCGTCGTCCGACATTCATCATTCATCATTCCGCATTCATCATTTTTCTTCCCTCTCACCGCCTCGATCGTCCTCAAAAAATGTTCCGCGCCGCCGTCGGGCAGATCATCGCGGGTGACGCAGGTGATGACAACATGTTTCAGGCCGAGTTGCCGCACGGCCTCGGCCAGTCGACGCGGTTCGTCGGGATCCGGCGGCAGCGGTTTCCCCTTCTTCACGCTACAAAAACGGCACGCCCGGGTGCAGATGTCGCCCAGGATCATAAACGTGGCCGTCTTCTGCGAATAGCACTCCATGCGGTTCGGACATTTCGCATGGTCGCAAACGGTCTGCAATCCCAACTGCCCAATCAGCTTCGCCGTAAAATGGTTCGCATTGCCCTTCGGCACATTGCGTTTCAACCAACGGGGCAGGGGATTCTGAATGTGAGTCTTGGGGTCTTGGTTTGCCATCAGCTATCGTCGGGGATTCGTCGTACCGTGCGGCGCAGCATCGGGTGGCCGGTGTAGAGATGGTAGCGGTCGCATCCAAAACACTCGGCCAGACGTTGGATCAACGTCGCCCGCACGGATGTCATTTTAACCGGTCCGCAACGTTCAGCCACCAACGATCCGATTTTCGTCGCCAAAAAAGGGGGCAGGTCCATTTTGTGCGAAGCACCCGGCCGGCCGTTCCGGAAAAATGTACCTGACCCCTTATTTGCAACAAGTCTAAACAGTCCCATCGGGGGGCAAACATTCAGATAGGCCCCGTAGTAGGTAATCCAGTGGCGAACCGCGACTCCGATCGACGCCAACTGACCTGACCGGCCGACGAAGTCCCGACCGGTGGCCGCCGAGACGACATTCAGGTTGCCCAAAGCGTCGCAAATGCCCGACGAAAGCCGGTCGACGTACTCGCCGACCGAAAAACCATGCCATCGGAGGGGTACGATCGGATAAATTGCCAACTGGCCCATGCAGT
>JAEWUR010000497.1 GCA_023397045.1 Planctomycetota bacterium | reverse complement strand
GGTTGCGGCCCTGGTCGCGGCGTTATTGCTGCCGACGCCACTTGCCGGTCTTCACATGCGTGCGTCATGGGCCGAGTACACGAAACGGATGGACTTCGCGAAACATTTTGATCTGCGTTTCCAGGGCTACCAAGCGATCCAGCAACTCGATGCGATTCGCAAACCGAACGAGGGCGTTCTCTGTAGTGATTTCGTGGGCATTTTCGGACTTCGCAGTCCGGCCTATTCGTTCGCAATTTGGCCGAGCGACATGTTCTTGTGCTCGCCGCGCATCTTCAACATCAACAATCCCGACGACTTTGACGAGTTTTGCCGACGCTACGGCATTCGTTATTGGGTCGTCGGCCATTATCCGCGCAACCGGGTTGTCGATACGGACGAGACGGGCATCACGGCCGAGTATTGGACCGACGCTCGCATCGTCGCGGCCAGCGGAACGGTCACCGTCTATGATGTTGGCCCGCTAGCCAATGACCGGCCGCGGCATGAAGATCGCTACGAATGGCCCAGCACCTTCAATGCAAACGAGAAAAAACGATCGTCCGGTGTGTCCACGGTTCCGTGGACACACGTTTCGGGCGACGTTGTGGAAATCCCGGCGGAAGGAGCCATCTCGTTTTTCGGTCCCGGACGCATCGCCCATCGCCTACCGCCGGAGGCAGCGGGACGACTGTGCAGATTCGAGTTCGATCTCTGGTCCAAAAAAGACTGTGAACCATGTGTAACAATCACATGGCTTGACGGACATGGCCGGGAACTAGTTCGAGTTTTCGGCAAGGCCTATGGGCGGTCAGACTTCCGAGTGCCTTTTTACGCGATGGTTCCAACGGGAGCCGAGACCGGTCAGATTGAATTCTGGGAAAAAGACGGACGCCCCATGCGTCTGAAACAAACGACCGCGACATTCTGGGATCCGCCGGTCACTGAGCAATCGCCATCCATCACTCACGAATGAGGAGATTTCGATCCATGAACACGAACGCCGAAAGCTATGCGAACGATTGGGGGGCGACCACTGGCAGATCGAATCAGGCGGCATCCGTCCAGATTGCCGTTCTCATCCCCTGCTACAACGAAGAACCGACGATTGGCAAGGTCGTTCGTGAATTCCGCGAACAACTGCCCGCCGCGACGATCTACGTGTTCGACAACAATTCGACCGACAAGACCGCCGAGGTAGCTCGACAGGCCGGCGCCGTCGTGGTTCGAGAGCGTCGGCAAGGCAAAGGTTTCGTCGTGCAATCGATGTTTCGCAATGTCGAGGCCGACATTTACGTCATGGTCGACGGCGACGATACGTATCCCGCCTCGGAAGTGCAGCGGCTCATTGCTCCCGTGCTGCTCGGCGAGGCCGACATGATCGTCGGGTCCCGCCTGCACACCGAATCGTATGGCGCGTTCCGGCGACTCAATCTCTGGGGCAACCGGATGTTGTTGGCTACGCTCAATTTCGTCTTCGGCGTCAAGTTGACCGACATCCTCTCGGGCTATCGCGTCTTTAGCCGGGCCTTCGTGAAGAATGTCGCGCTGGCCGAAGGGGGATTCGAGGTCGAGACCGAGTTGACAATCAAATGTCTCGAAGCGGGCTTTACGATCGTCGAAATGCCGGTCCAGTTGGGCTGTCGCCCGGAAGGCAGTTTTTCTAAAATTCGGCCGTTTCACGACGGCATCGGAATTCTCTGCACCATTATGGCGCTTTTCCGCGACTACAAACCGCTGACGTGCTTCGGGCTGCTTGCGATGGCGCTGGTTGGTGCGGGATTAGTTCCAGGGCTGATCGTCGTTGCTGAGTTTCTGAAGACCGGGGCGGTGTTGCGCGTGCCGTCGGCCATTTTGGCCGTGGGGTTGGTGCTTCTCGGCATGCTCATGTTCACGGCCGGCGTCATTCTGCATTCGTTGACGCGACGTATCCATGAGTTGGGACACCAGATTCAGAACTTATCGGCTCGGAGTCCATCGGCCGAAGCCGTATCGGAAGGCCGAACGGCGCCCACCGCGATGTTCTTGCCGCAGACCCTGCCCAACAATCTGTCGAGCACCACGTTGGTGGGAAACAGCCACTGATCGTAAAACTGGAGCGCGAATCGATTCAGGTTGCCCTGCCGGTTGCCAAAGAGTTGATACAACAGCGTTAGCAGAAATCCCACGCTGTCGACATAGCGAGCCTTGAGGATGTCGAACCCGGCCGCTTCCAACTGGCCGACCAGGGGGGCGAGGCGGTATCGCCGGTGATGGCCGACTTTGCGGTCCATGGCCGAATAAAGAATCGGGAACGCAGGCACGTATATAAATAGCGAGCCGCCCGGTCGAAGGCATCGATATAGCAGTGGCAGCACCGCATTGTCGTCCTCGATGTGCTCCAGTACGTTCATCGAAAACAAGTAATCGACGCTGGCCTCGGGCAATTCATCGACGCCGGCAAGACACTTGAATCCCCGGTCTCTTAATGACGCCCGCAGCTCTTCGTCGAGTTCGACGCAGGTGACGGCAAATCCGCGATCGCGCAACGCCTCGGCGAAGGTGCCCGTTCCGGCGCCGAAGTCGACGGCCGTGGCAGAACCCCGGGCATTACGGACCAATTCTCGCACCAAGAACGCGTTGTAGTTCTTGGCGTCGGTCATGGCCTCGAGGTTGTCGGTGCCGTGGTAGGGCGTGCTTTTCATGGAAGTACCGCTACCGACGGACGCCTTTCTGGTAGACGCTCGGCGTCGAGTCGGTCCAACCGACGACGGGCACGTCGGGCGACATAACGAGGATCTCCACCCGGCGATTCTTCTGCCGCTCTTGGACCGTGTCGTTTGGCGCGACGGGTTGGCTGGCGCCGAAGCCCGCGATGGCCAATCGCTGGTCGGAGAGTCCGGCACGCTTCATTCGGTCGGAGACGGCCAGCGCTCGGGCGGTGCTCAGGTGGAAGTTGTTGGGATATTTCTGGCGGACTTCGCGGCCGGCGATCAACTGATTGTCGGTATGGCCGGCGACCATGATTTTCAGGTCGCGGCCGGCCGGTGATTCCATCACGCGCGCCAATTCGTCGATCAACCGCTCGGCGCCGGGCTTCAACTGGGCCTCGCCGCTGTCGAACAGGATGTCGGTGTCGAGCTTGCTGATGCCGGTCTCGGGATCGAACTGCAAGCTGGGATAGCGCCGGGACAGATCGGCGAATTGGCGGCTTAGCTCGGGTGGAAGACGCCCTTGGCCGAACGCCATGCTCTTGAAGTGCCCATAGAGCTGGCCGCGTTCCTTTTCGTAATTGTCGATCTGGCCTTGGGCGAGTTCGAGCTGCTCTTGCAGTTGGGCCGCCTGTTCCTCGCTGCGGATAACGCGGTCTTCGAGCGCGCGGCTGTGGTTCCGAATGTTCTCGATCTCGGCCAATTGAGCGCGTTTCTGCTCGGCCAACGCGCGGTTTTCGGTCACCGCGACGTTCAGTTGGCTTTTTGGAACGACGCAGCCGGGCAATGCCAGCGCGGCGATGAGCAGCCAGGTGGAAGCAGATCCCTTCATGATTCGACTCCTTTCGAATCGCGACGGCGGCTCATTTCGATCTTGAATGAGCCAAGTTCGTTATTTTCCTTCGAACAGGCCTACGACCAGATCCATCATGGAACTGTTGACGGTGTAGGCGCTGTCCCAACTCCACATATTTCGCAGATTGTCGTACATCATCATGCCGCAGAGCATGAGGAACACGGTGCAAACGGCCAGTCCGGTGATCTGCCAGTTGGTATAGGGTGCTTCAGAGAAGACGGCGGTCGGCCGGGTCAGCGGCGCGCCTTCCGAAAGCCCCTCCGGTTGTCCGCCCAAGACCGGGCCGGCACTCAGGCCGGCGCCCATGTCGAGTCCGGCACCGCCGGTGATGTTTTCGTCGAGCATGGCGGCCATCGAATCGTCGCCCGAGACGCCGAGCATGGCGGCATCGTCGCCTTCGGTGTCGAGGGCGATGACTTGCGAGCCGCTTTCCGACTCTTCGATGTCGGCGGCTTCTTCCAAGGGCGTCAGAAGGAAGTCGTCGTCGGTCTTCATGGCATCGGAGGCGCTTCCTCCTTCGGCGAGCGAAAGCATGTCGTCGTCGCCGAGTTCGAGCGACTCATCGCTTCCGCCGGCGAGATCGAGCGGTTGTTCGAGCGAGAGTCCGCTGTCGGCCGGATCGACCAGCGAGATGCCGCTGTCGCCGCCGATGGTTACGTCGCTGCCCTTGCCGCTTCCGCCGAGCACCAGGTCGTCGTCTTCGAGATCGCGACCGCTCAGGTCGATGGCGGACCCGCCGGGATCGGAACCCGACGTGCCGGGCTTGCCGGGCAGGGTGCCGGTGCTACCGTGCAACGAGATGTCATCGTCAAGGCTGAGGTCGAGCGTCTCGAACTGCGAGGTTTTCGAGGCGGAATCGCCGGCCTTCGGAACGGGAGGCATCGGCGACGAATCGCCCATCATGATCGAACTGCCGGCCAGTTGGATGTCGCTTTCACCGCTGCCGAGGCCGACGCCGTTCATCCCGATGATGGTGCCCGAAGCGCCTAGACTCGACTGGCCCAACGCCACTTCACTCAGGAGGACGTCGTCGCCTTCGTCGTCGGACGGCGCGGCCGCGGCTTCGGTCTGCCGCTGCTTGGCCAGGTTGTCGATGTCTTCGGTCTTGAACTTCCAGTTTGCACCGTCGCGATAGCCGTGCAGTTCGCGGCGGTCGAGCATCTGCTTGACATCGTCCTCGCTGATCCCAAGAACTCCGGCCGTCTCCGTGGTGTTGTAATACTTCTGGACCATGACGCTTCCGTTTACCTTTGTTGCAGCCTCGAGCGAATCTCCTGGGGCAGGGGATTCTCCGTGTTAAAGTCCGTAATGAGCAAGTCCCATTGAATCTTGCGAACGCTTTTCAACATGATCTTGCCGGTGGGCAAGTCGATGTGATAGACGCTCAGGGCTTGCTGTCGCGGATCGACGACTGTCAACATCAGGGCTTTGTCGCCCAAGGGAGTCGGTACGACAATCAGCTCGGAACCGGTCGCCGCCGCTTGGACGGGCGCCGTCGCCGGATGAGAAAATATCTCACCGCCGGTCTCTGCCGCTCCAACCGCCGACGTTGCAAGCCACGCGCCTACCAAGACCCCGAGCATCTCCGGCTTCATATTCCACCTCTAAACTGTGATGGCTGGGGAAGCTATAGGGCCTTACCCTTTATTGTAAAAGCCCCAGATTACTATGCAAGTAAAAAGCCTCGCAAGCGGCAGCTCCCACGGACAATTTCGACCGCAATTTCCGGCATGATTGGTCGGCGGGCCGTGAAACCGGCGCCTCCCGAAGCACACCGAAAACGTCTTAACCTCTTTTTCGACAGCGACTTGCGTCGCCGACTCGTCGGCACAACAAAAGGCGAGCGAGTGTAGCCTGGCGGCGCGGCGAAGACAAGGTCAATCGCTTGGTTGCCGGCCGATTTGCAGGGCTATTTGATGCGTTTCACGGATAATAACAGCGTGTGTTGTGAAAAATATGCAATGAGCAGGCATTGGTTGTTGACGCCCTCCTGGCTTGGCTGGAAGTCTACGGGGACTGTGGGCGTTCGGGGAAAATAGGCCGTGGAAACGACCGGGTGGCGAGAGTGTAATCTCACTTTCCAGATACGACGAATCGGTAAAATGTGCCAGAGAAAAATTTCTAATTCAATTATGGGGGCCACGTCATGAAGACGTTTGTGAACATTGCAGTGGTGCTGTCGGCCATCGCTGTCCTGTCGTGTGCAGGGATTGCACAAGCCGATGACTTTCATTGGTTGACCAACACCCAATCGCCGCCGGTAACGCTGGTCGGCGATCAGGAGGAAACCATGCAGCCGCCGTGTTGCACGCTAGGGTGTGACACGGAAGGTTGCGAGAGCTGTTACGACCCGTGTGGGCCGTGTTGTGCGAACAGCCTTGGGTGCGACGGCTATCCCTGTCGCGGCATCGTGGGCTTTGCGGGGCTCGACTCGTTCAAGGGCGTCAGCGACGGCAGTTTTGAAGGGAATTTTGGAACGGTTGCCGGATTGAACGCCGCCACGCCGGTGCCGGTGTGGGAAGATTACGGCGTCAATTGGCAACTTGGCGTCAGCTACGGCGTCTACGATTTTGACGGCTGGGGCTGGGCGTCGAGCGATCGCATCAGTACTCAGCAACAGATTTTCGTCACGACCGGCTTCTACCACAAAGCCAACGATGATCGGCGGTTGAGTTACGGCATCGTCTACGACTGGATGTTCAACGACAACTGGGGTATCTACGGCGTCTCGCCGACCCTGAGTCAATGGCGAGGTCAGATCGAATATTCGCTTAGCGGCTGCAATGCCGTCGGCGTCTGGGGTTGCGTTAGCGACCGCTATTCGGTGCAGACCGTAAGCCAAACCAGCATTCGGAATGCGGCGGTGAACCAGGCCAATATTTTCTGGCACCACAAGTTTGAGATGGGCGCCGACAGTTGGTTGTGGATCGGCGTGCCCGAGCGCTATTCGCTGAGCCGGGTGGGCAGCCTCGGCGATTGGATGGTTGGCGCCAACCTTCAGGCTCCGCTATCCGATCGGTTGGCCTTGTACGCCAACGGGAGCTACTTCCACCCGACGGCCACGGCCGGCGCCGACGCCGCGATGAGCAGCGGCTATGACGTGAGCATCGGCTTGGCCTGGTACTTCGGTCGCCATGCCGTGAGCCATTCAATCAACGGCGCCTGCGGCCTGCCCTACATGCCAATGGCCAACAACAGCAACTTCCTGGTCGACCAGAACCATCGGTTCTGAGCAGCTTCCAGCAGTGGAATTGCTTTTGTGCCGGGTAGAGATCAAACCTGCGTTTTGCCGCCTGTTTGTCCAAAAGGAAGACAGGCGGCATTTTTTGTCGAATGAGTTTCTGTTGCGGAACGGTTGGGCCGTAACCTAGGTAGTTTCTGTTGCGGAAGCATTTGTAGGGTGGGTCG
>JAEWUR010000457.1 GCA_023397045.1 Planctomycetota bacterium | reverse complement strand
CGGTCCGGCTGGCCGGCCCGTCGATGTGCCCCGGCCATTTCGACATGCGCCCGAGCCAAATCCAAGCCCTCACGCAGTGCCGGATGCTTCTGCGGTTCGATTTTCAATGGGCCCTCGACAAAAAAATCGCCGACCGCATGGGCGAATCGCTGAAAACCGGCCAGGTCGCCGTTCGCGGCGGACTGTGCGAGCCCGAGTCATATATCGAGACCTGCCGGCAGGTCGCCGAGCATCTGGTATCGATCCGTGAAATCAAGAAAACGGAAGCCGACCAGCGATTGGCCGAAATCGAAAAACGCTTGGCTGCACTGGGCGACGAGGTCCACCAGAAAATCGACGCCGGCGGACTGCGCGACGCACCGGTCTTGACCAGCGGACACCAGGCCGCGTTCTGCCGATGGCTCGGCCTGAACACCGCAGGCGTTTTCTCGGCCGGCGACACGGCCAGCACCGGTGATATCGACGACGCCGTCCAGTCGGGAGCGGCCGAAAACGTCAAAATCATCGTCGCCAACGAACCCGAAGGACGGCGACTGGCCGACGCGTTGGCCGATCGATTCAACGCCCGGGTGGTCATGTTCGCCAACTTCCCCGATCCCGATGTCGAACTGGGGTTTGACGAACTGGTGCGGCAAAACGCCTCCGCGCTCTTGGAGACGCAACAACCATGAGCGATCCGATTGTTGATATCCGTCGGCTCGCCTTGCAGCGCGGCGGACACAACATTCTCGAACTCGACCAACTCCAATTGCACCGGGGACAAGCAACCGTGGTGCTCGGCCCAAACGGTGCAGGCAAGACGACCTTGCTCCAATGCCTCCTTGGCGCCATCCGACCGGCCAGGGGTGAAGTCCGCGTCCTCGGCCACCGCATCGCACCCAAACCGGACGTATCGTTGAGCCGGTTCCAATGCCGGATGGGTTACGTGCCGCAAGTCCTGGCCGCTCGAAGCGAAGTGCCGCTGACCGTGCGCGAAGTGGTGGCCATCGGACGCACGGGCATCGCCGGATTGTTCCGACCGCTTTCCCGAACCGATTGGGCGATCGTCGACTCGATGCTCGAAAAGTTCGGACTCGATGCGTTGGCCGCCCGGGCGTATTCCAGCCTGTCCGGCGGCGAACAGCGCAAGGCATTAATCGCCAAGGCGATGGTCCAGCAGCCGGAAATGCTTCTGTTGGACGAGCCAACGGCCAATCTCGATCTCTTCTGGCGCGAACAGATCGTCGCAACGCTCGAAACTCTCCACGCCGACGAACAACTGACCATTCTGCTGGTCTGCCACGAGTTGGAAGTCATCCCGGCCTGCACGTCGCGGCTCCTGGTTCTGCGCAATGGCGTCCTGGTGGCCGACGGACGGCCGCACGAGGCGCTCACCGGCGCGCTGGTCGAGTCGCTCTACGGCCCGCGGCTCCGTTTGGTCGCCGAAAACGGCCGATTCGGCGCGATGCCCCGCGGAGAATGCCAACATGCTTGACCTCCAATTCTGGGCACCCGTGGTTCTTTCAGGTACGTTGGTCGGCGCGTCGACCGGGATGCTGGGCACGTTCATCGTCGGCATGAGAATCCCGTTCCTGGGCGTCTGCATTTCCCATGCCGCCCTGGCCGGGGCCGTCTACGGCAGCCTCTGCGGTCTGACCGGGCCGATGCTGATGTTGCCCGCTCTGATCGGCAGCGTCACGACGGCCCTCCTGCTCGGCATGCTCGACATGCGCGCCACCCGGCTCGATTCGAACGTGCTCCTCGGCATGTTGTTTTCCCTGACGATGGGCCTCTCGTTTCTCGGACTCGGTTTGTTCAGCGTCTACGGCATCTCGGACAACGAAGTGCGAGGATTGCTCTGGGGCAACCTCAACTTCTGCCGATGGAGCGATTTCTATCTCTTCTCGGCCGTAGGCGCCGCCTCGCTCGTTACGATACTGCTCTTCTACAAGGAACTGCGGGCGATCCTATTCTCGCGCGACCACGCCCAGGCCGCCGGAATCCGAACCATGCTCGTATGGACAATTTTGTTAGTCCTCACCAGCGTCGTACTGACCGTCAATTTCCAGACCGTCGGGGGGTTGATGATCTACGGCCTGCTGACCAATCCCGCGATTGCGGCCTTTCGGCTGGTCCGAGGTTTCGGAGCATCGCTGGCCTGTTCGACGTTTCTGGGCGCTTTCAGCGGCTTGGCCGGATTCCTGGTCGCCGCGTGGCTCGATCTGCCGACCGGCGCGATGATCGTCATCCTCTCCTCGCTGCTGATCGCCGCGGCCGTCGCTCTCGAAGGCTGGCGCAACTGGCGGGCTGCCCGTCGCTTGCAGGCGGGGACTTGGAATCCGGAGGACAACCTGATATCTTGACCCTGTCTCAAAATGTCTCTGTTGCGGAAAAGTAGGGTGGGTCGAGCGCAGCGAGCCCCACCAGTGAAATCCCGCTACGCCTCTCAAACACCTTTTCCGCATCAGAAACCAAAAAGAAGAAACGGTCAGGAGCCGCACGATCCGGCCTTCCTGCCACCAACCGCGAATCCAAGGAGAAAATGCCGTGAAGGGAAATGAAAAACTCATCAAAACGCTCGACGCTCTGTTGGCCGACGAATTGACCGCCATCAACCAATATATGGTCCATTCCGAAATGTGCGCCGATTGGGGATACGGCCGATTGCACGAGAAGATCGAGAAGCGGGCCATCGACGAGATGCGCCATGCCGAAAAACTCATCGGCCGCATCCTGTTCCTGGAAGGTTCGCCGGTCGTCAGCAACCTGAACGCCATCCACATCGGCAGCGACGTCGCTAAGCAACTTCAGTCCGACCTCGAAGCCGAAATGGTCGCCGTCAAGAATTACAACGCCGCCATCCGTCTGGCCGACGAGGTCGGTGACGCAGTCACCCGCGACATGCTAATTGGCATCCTGAAGGAAGAGGACGACCATATCGATTGGATCGAAGAGCAAAACGATCAGATCGGCCAAATGGGCGTCCCGGTCTATCTGTCGATCCAGGCCAAAGAATAACCGCCCCGGTTCTTCTTGGTGCCAGCATCGTCGCACAAAAAAACCAACCACCCCTCTGCTCCTGCGCGGGGCAGGGGGGTGGTTCACGTTGTTTCTGATTCCTATCTCGATTCGAAAACGTCTCGATTCACATGAGACTTCCTCCCGAGGGCGCCCGGTGGCTGGTTTCGCTCCGTTTCGGTGCGTGTGCGGCCGTGTTTCTTGCCACCACGATCGCCTGGGCGCTCGGAATCCTGCTGAATCCGGTCCCGCTCTATCTGGTCGGCGCGGTCGTGCTGGCCTACAACATCCTGTTCAAACTCGGCCAGGGCGACTGGGGCGTCAGCCAACAGGTCGTTGAACGGAGCATCTTCCTACAGATCCTCTTCGACCTCGCGGCGCTGGCGCTGCTCCTCTATTTCGCCGACCTGGCCGAAAACCCGTTCCTGGCGTATTTCGTCTTCCACATGATCATCGCCGGGATGTATCTGCGAGGAAACCTGCCGTATATCGTCGCCACCGTGGCCACCTCGCTGTTCGGCGGGCTGATGCTGCTGCAATATTTCGCGGTCATCCCCCGATTCCCGCTCTACTACCAGGGCTCGGCCGTCGCGCCGCGGCCGATCGAGGGCCTCTACATGCTCGCCGCCTTCGTGGCAATTAGCAGCACGCTCTGGATCGCCGTCTACTTCACCACCGCTATCCGCCGCTACGTCGACCGTGCCCATGCCGAGCTGCGGCAGAAGGAAAAACTGCTGGGCATCGGGCAGTTGGTCGCTGGAATCGCCCATCAAATCGCCAATCCGCTCGACGGCGTCCAGAACTGCCTGCGACGCATCGCCGACGACATCAAGGACGATCCGAAATTGAACGAATATGTGCAGATGATGATGTCCGCACTCGATCGGATCGAACAGACGGCTCGCCGGGTGCAGTCGTTCGCGCTGCCGCGCGGCATCACCTTGCAACCAACCGACGTGAACGCCGTCGTCGAGGCCACGCTGCCGCTATTGCAGACCGCGCATGACGCGAGCATCCGCGTCGAGACCGAAC
>JAEWUR010000391.1 GCA_023397045.1 Planctomycetota bacterium | reverse complement strand
GATTCAACTGGTCAGCGGCAACAAGGTTGGGCCGTTGAAGAATGCGACGAACGACGCCTTCAAGCACGTGAAAGGCGCGAGCCAGCAGACGGTTTTGGACATGCAATTCAATCTGGACACGGCGCCGCAGGTGGTGGCGGTCGTGCCGCAGCCGATCACGCGCGTCGATGGCGTGTTGACGCAGTCGCGCGACACGATCGAGGTTTATTTCAGTGCGGGCGACGAGCTCAAGACGAAGGATGGCGCCAGTGACGAGCTCGACGCGGCGTTTTTCCAGTTGATGGACACGAACGAGACGGCCACGCCCGGCGACGGCGTCAATTGGATCAATCCGCAATCGGTGACGTACGAGTTTGACGCTGCGAAGGGGATCAACAAGGCGACGCTCCATTTCAGCACGGATTTGGCGAGTTACTCGACCGGCACGTTGCGGCTGCGCATTGGGAACGTTTATCAGAACATCGTCACGAACGGGTTTTCGACGGGCGATGGACTTACGGGCGATCTGGTTCCCGGGGATTTGGGCCATGCTAGACCCTTGAGCGATTTGACGAGTCAGGGCGTTCTTCTTTCGGGCGCGATCGGGCCGCGGCCTTATGCGATGCCGTTTCCGGGTTCGACGGACGAGCCGGGCCATCGCGATTTGCCGCTTCGGATTGACCAGGACTATGACAGCCACACGCTGGACGCCGACATTGACGTTGGACCGAACGGCGAGATTAGTACGTTCACCTACTCGTTCCCGACGACTTACAAGTACGAGAATGAGGACGGCGTTCTTCAGCCGACGTTGACGAATTTGATCACCGAGTCGCAGAAGGAAGCGGTTCGCCGGATGTACGCGTTGTTCGAGGGGTATTTCGGCGTACAGTTTTACGAAGTCGTTTCGCCGACCAGCCCGACGGACGTTGCGATCGTCGTCGGGGATCCGCGGGCGGTGTATGCGCCGACCGGTCAGAACGGGGTCGACGCCTACACGGATCCGGATTTTCCGGTGAATCCACTCATTCCCAGTCAGGCCGATCCGCCGACCAACACGTTGGTGGTGATCAACAGTTCGATCTATTCGAACGACGCGGGCTTGCCGGGCAGCGATTTCTGGAACGCGACGATGCACGAGCTGCTGCATCAGCTTGGGCTGACGCACGCCTACGATTTGTCGGGCGACACGATCATGTCGGGCGACGGCGATTCGGAGTTGCCGATCCTCACAGACGACGCGATGTATCCGGGCAATGCGGACGTGATTCACGGTCAACTGCTGCACCGGCCGGACAGCATCGACGTCGATCTGTTCAAGTTCAACGTGACGCAGGCCGGCGTTCTCAGCGTGGAGACGTTCGCCGAGCGGTATCAACCGGGCTCGACGCCGAATCTGTTGGACACTGCGCTGACGCTGTACGATTCGGCAGGGAATGTGATCGCCCGAAACGGCGATTATTTCGGCAAGGACTCGTATTTGAACGTGTATTTGGCGGCCGGCGAGTACTATGTGGGCGTGAGCGCTAAGGGGAACGAATCGTACGATCCGGACATCGAGGACAGCGGGATCGGCGGCACGTCGCAAGGGCAATACCAGTTGCGGTTGAACTTTGCGAAGACGGTGGACACGGGTTTGACGGACAAGACGGGCCGGCTGTTGGACGGCGACTTCGACGGCGCGGCGGGCGGCACGTACAATTTTTGGTTTACCAGCGCGTCGATCAGCAACACGATCATCGTCGATGCGAGCGTTTCAGCGTCCGCGCTTCAAGACGGCACGGTGGAGCATCCGTACAGGGAGATTGACGACGCGTTGGGTCATGCCGGAGCGGGCGACGTGGTGCGGATTGTTGGCAACAACACGGCGAACGATTTTGACGGCAAGGCCTTTCAGACCGTGAAGGCCGACGGCACGGACATCACGGGGGCGAAGCTGGCGGACGGCCAGAAGTTTTCGGTTAGCGACGGCGTGAACACGGTTTGGTTCGAGTTTGACGCGGTCAATGCGTCGGGGCAAAGCAACGGCGTGGGCGCGGGCAACGTGCGCGTTCCGTTCCGATCGACCGACAGCGCGGCGATGATCGCCGCCGCGATTCGCAACGCGATCAACAATCCGGTGTCATCGTCGAGCGTCGAGGCGTTGCCGCTTTACGTTCGGGCGGCGGACGTCAACGCGGCCGCGCCGAAGCTCATTGAACTTGTGGGGCCCGTGGCGATTTTCAGTCCAGGGTCGGGCCCTTCGGCCAGCCCGTTGACCAGCACGATGAAGGACAACGCCGCGTATGAGATTGGGTTCGACCAGTACGGTCGGGCGTTGAAGGATGGAGCGACGCTTGAAGTGCCGGGCGGGGTCACGCTGATGGTCGATGCAGGCGCGATGTTCAAGCTGCGGAAGGCGAACATCGGGGTGGGCAGTTCGTCGCAGACCGAGGATCGCAGTCGCGGCGCGTTCCAAGTGCTTGGCACGCCGGGCAACAGCGTCTATTTCACTTCGTTCCTGGACAAGTCGTTGGGCGTCGACAATTACGGCGGCGCGAATGCGCCGGCGGGCGGCAACTGGGGCGGTCTGGTCTTCCGGAACGAGTTGGACTACGACCTTGGGCATACGGTGTTGGAGAAGGAAGGGATTTTCCTGAATTACGTGAACCACGCCGACATCCGGTACGGCGGCGGCTTGGTGAACGTGGATTCGGTTTCGCAGGCGTACACGTCGATCTACATGAACGAGGCTCGGCCGACGATCACGTTCAACGAGATTTCTTACGGGGCCGACTATGCGGTGTCGGCCGACCCGAACAGTTTCCTGGAATCGAAGTTCGAGAGCAACACGGGCACCCGGTACATGTTGGACTATGACCGGGTTGGTCCGATGATTGCGGGCAACACGTTGTCGCAGAACAGCGGCAACGCGCTGCGCGTGCGCATTCAGGAGCAGACGGGTCTGCCGCCGAACGAGTTGGAAGTGTCGGCGCGGTTCCGCGAATGCGACATGGTCTACGTGTTGGCGTCGAATTTGATTATTTCGGGCAATCAAGGCACGCCGGTTTTGAATGGGACGACGATCGACATGCGGACGGCGGCGAGGCTGGTCATCGATCCGGGCGTCATCGTCAAGTTGGGCGGGACGCGGATCGAGGCCGAGACGGGTGCGCAGTTGATCGCCGAAGGCACGCCGAGTCGGCCGATTTTGTTCACTTCGTTGAACGACGATCGCCACGGGGCCGGCGGCACGTTTGACACCAGCCGCAACGGCGTCACGGCGGGGAATGGGGGCGATTGGGCCGGGCTTTACTTCGGTCTCGGTTCGACGGGTTCGATCGACAACGCGCAGATTTTCTTTGGCGGCGGCACATCGGCCATCGAGGGCGGGTACGCGCATTTCGACGTGATCGAGGTTCAGCAGGCCGACGTGCGCATTACGAATTCGTTGTTCCGCAACAACGCGGCCGACGGCAGCCAGGGCGACCAGGACGTTGATCGGAACGGCCGCGGCGTCGCGGCGGCGGCGACGATCTATGTTCGCGGCGCGCAGCCGGTGATTGTCGGCAACACGCTGATCGACAACGAGGGGGCTGCGATCAACATCGACTGCAACTCGCTGGTGGCGACGATCACGCCGGACCTCGGCCGAAGCACGGGCGTACTTGATCTGAACCATGCGTCGTTCGACGATTACTCGGACAACTATGGGCCGCTGGTTCGGGAGAATCGCATCACGAACAGCGCGATCAACGGGCTGGTCGTTCGCGGGGGCACGTTGACGACGGGAAGCATCTGGGACGATACGGACATCGTTCACGTATTGTATAACGAGATAATCGTTCCGAATTTCCACACTTACGGCGGGCTGCGGTTGCAGAGCAGCCCGACGGCGAGTCTGGTCGTGAAGCTCCAAGGCGTCAACGCGGGTTTCACGGCGACGGGCACGGCGTTGGAGTTTGCCGACCGCATTGGCGGTTCGATCCAGGTGCTTGGTTCGCCGGACCATCCGGTGGTGCTGACCTCGCTGGCGGACGATACGGTGGGCGCGGGTTTGAACGCTTCGAACAATCCGCAGAAGGACACGAACAATAACGGCAGCGCGACCAGCGCCCAGGCGGGCGATTGGCGCGGCATTGTTATTGACAGCCGGAGCAACGACCGGAACGTGGCGGTGGCCAACGAGACCGAAGCCGATGCGGGCGGCAACAACAGCCCGAGTAGTTCGCAGTCGCTTGGCGCGTTGGCGACCACGCTGAACGGGGGCGACGAGAACCAGCGGCTTGGTTTCGAGGTCCACGGCCGATTGAGCACGGAGACCGACGTCGACATTTACAATTTCCAGGCGACGCCCGGCACGCGGGTCTGGTTGGACATCGACAAGACGCTGCTTTCGCTCGACACGGTGATCGAGTTGGTCAATGCCAGCGGGAACGTGCTTTTCACGGCTGACAACACGTCGATTGCCAACGACTACTATTCGATCAACGCACGGGACGCGGGGACGTCGATTGTCTTGCCTGGCAGCGGCACGCAGCAGCAGACGTATTATGTGAAGGTCCGCAATGCGAGCCCGAAGTCGACCGGCACGTATCAACTTCAGATCCGGTTGCAGGAGACGGACGAGGCTCCGGGTTCGGCGATTCACGCCGCGAACATCTTGTATGCCGGCAACGCGATTGATGTACGGGGTTTGCCGACGAGTTCGCCGATTTTGACCGAGTCGAGCGAAGTCGACACGACGGACCCAGAGAATCCACTCGGGTCGGCGCAGAATCTCGGCAATTTGCTGGAATCGGGTCTCGGCACGATTGGCGTCGGCGGAGATATTTCCGGTCAGGCCGATGTTGACTGGTATCGCTTCTCTCTTGATTTGACCGATGTCCAGCGGCTTACGCCCTTGAGCGGCCAGGGCTCGATCTGGTCGACCGTTTTCGATATTGACTATGCGGACGGTCTGACTCGCCCGGACCTGACCCTTTGGGTGTTCGATTCGGCTGGGAGGCTGATTCTGACGAGCACCGGTTCGAACGTGGAGGACGATCAGGCGAACGGCGACAAGACGAACTTGAGCGCCGGCAGTTTTGGGCCGTTGGATCCGTACATCGGTCCGGTTTTGCTGCCGGAACATAACGAGACGTATTACGTGGCGGTGACGACGACGGCCAAAGAAGCGGCGGCGTTCAATCAGGCGTTGGTTCGGCGCGAGCCGATCGACACGATCGGTCGCATCGTTGAGGACCACATCAACACGGTTACGCAGACGAACCATCCGGCCGCGGTGGTAACGAGCCTGAACCTCACTCCCACCGATTTGACGCTGGCGGACGTGGGCGCGTACATTTCGACGGGCAACGACCTTTTGCAGATTGATGCGTCTTCGGGCAGCACCGTGTGGGATATTACAGGCTCGGGCGTATTGCCGAATGCACCGGGTTGGGCCTACAACGATATCGCGATACGCAACGATGGCAAGCTGTTCACCATTACGGGCGGAGGCACGGGCGGAAGCGTCTACCGGCAGCTCAGCGCGATCGATGGCAGCGTCGTCAGCGATCAAAACCTGGGCATCACGACTTTTGACAACGATCCGGCCGACGCGACAAAGCTTGCGGCCACCGGCAGTCTGGTGTTCAACGCGCTAGCCTACTCCTACGATGCATCGGGGAATCGGTATGTCTGGGCGGTTGCGAACATGACGGGCGTTGCGCCCGATCCCTTTGGGGCCAAGACGCAGAACTTGCTCTTCGTTATTGATGAAAGAACGGGAACCGCGATCCAGCGGCCTGGAACGGAGACGAAGGAGCGAGAAGGAACCAACATTCTTCCGTTTGCGGTTCTCGATGCCGGAACAGCCACCGTCACGGGCCTTGCGGTCTTGAACCACCAATTCTATGCCGTCGATTCGGCCGGCAAGTTTTATCCGATTTCCGGTTTGACGGACAGCACGGATCCTTACACCGCCACTTGGGGCTGCGTGGCCGTCGCGGCCGGTGACGTGTCGTGGACGGATCCTGCGGATCCAACCATTTTCACGACCTTTGCCCTCGACACTTGGAAGGTCTCGGCGGGCGGAGTGACACTCGGCACGCCGGTCGACATGACCGGTGCGATTGGAGCGGGCGTCGGCTTCACGGGTCTGACGGCTGGTCCGGAGAATGTTGGCAATGGGGCCTACGCCAACATGCTTTTCGCAACGACGTCGTCGGGTGAATTGGTGGCGTTCAATCCTGCGAGTCCCGGGACGGTGACGACGAAGTCGCTTAGCGGTTCGGCGACGGGCGTCGCGTTTTCGCCGATCGACTACAACCTTTGGCACGAGTCGAACCTGCATGGCCAGGACGTTGGGCACGGGATCAACGCGGCCTTCGACCACACGCGCGATCCGGTGAGCAGTGCCTTGCTTAGTTATGCCGACTACGACCGCAACGACTCGGCCAATACGGCCAACGGTTTGACCAGCTACTACTTTGGTCTTGAGAACCCCTATCGAGCGGCGGAAGAGGCGGTCTCCTTGGCGGTCAATCAGGACGGCGCGGACAGCTATTTTTCGGCGGGCGATTCTCGTTACGGCACCTACGATCTGCCTGGTGGGGCGAAGGGATCGTTGACGTCGCAGACCTCGTTCAGCCTGGTGGGCTACGAGGCCGAGGACCTGCCTCGCTTGTACTTCACGTATCTGCTGGCGACGGACCAATCGGGCAAATACGACCTTGCGACGGTCTACATTTCGAAGGACGGCGGATCGACGTGGGACACGCTCTTGGCGACCAGCAACCCGGCCGACGCGGAAGACGGGATTGTCTTGTTGACGGCCGACGGCGTTTGGCGGCAGGCGGTGATCGACCTGGACGACTGCGCGGGCGAGAGCAATCTCCGGTTGAAGTTCGATTTCAACACGGCGGGCAAAGCGGTGGTCGGCGATTCGGACTATGGCCAGGGCGAAGTGGACAATAACCACGAGGGCTTTTACGTTGACGACATCATTGTTGGTTTCGCGGAGCGCGGGGAGATGGTGACCGGCGCTGCCGTCGACGCGAATCCGGCGTTCGTGGATTCCGGGGATTATGTGTTGGCGGAGGAGGTTCCGTCCGGATACTATCAGCTTGAGATTCGGCAGGCGACGACTCTTGGGACGTTGGCCGGGCCATTGGGGACCACGTTAAAATTCACGTCGCTTTCGGGCCTTTCGGTCGCGCTGACGGGTATCCCGCCGGCCCCGACGCTTGTTTACGCCCCGTTTGCCATTGACACGAACGATCGTCTCACGCCGCTGACGATGACGGATGGGCTTGGCGACGAGAACGTTGCTCGCGACCAGGGGCAATTGATTATTGATTCGTGCCGGATCATGTATTCGTCGGGGTACGGCATTGTCGTGCAGCCGGATGCTCGCGATGCGGTCAGCGAGGGGGCTCATCCCAGTTCGCCGATGCCTCTATTCACGGGCGACTCGGCGGGTCTGGTTCCCGGCATCACGATTGTGAACAACATTTTGGCGTACAATCGTACGGGCGGGATCTATGTCGCCGGCGATGGAGATACAACGGGCGAGCCGTCGTCCGCGGTTCCGTACGTGCGGATTGTCAACAACACGATTTACGGTAGTTTGCCCGGGGCCAGCAGCGGCGGCAGTGGCGCCGGCGATACTCCGAATCCGGTCGGCGAATTGAATTCTTCCACCCTCATCTCCTTGGATTATGACGGCGCGTTCACACCGCTGGCCGATTCGGAGGAAACGGGCGTTCGGGTTCTCAATTTCGACATTTGGGGTGGCTCATGGGCTGACGCGGAAAAGGACACCGGCGCAGGCGACGACTTGCTTTGTTGGGCCGGCACCGCCTCGA
>JAEWUR010000379.1 GCA_023397045.1 Planctomycetota bacterium | reverse complement strand
GTTCCGCCCGCCGTTGCCCCGTGCCGCGACGAGGGCGTCAAGGACGCCAAGGCGAATACCGACGTCCTGCTGTCGCGTTTGCAGCGCATGGAAAAGCTCGTGATCGAAGGCATCGACCTCGACCAGTCGCAATCGCGAGTCACGTTTGTCGCGCTGCCCGACATGCCGGGCTTGGCCGCGCAAACCTTCGACGAACTGGCCGAGGCCGGCGTGGTCGTCGACATGATCGTCCAGAGCATCGGCCGCGAACACCGCGCGAACGTATCGGTCAGCGTGCCTCGCGGTTCGCTGCAGAAGACCATCGAGACGGCCACCGAACTGGCGAAATCGTTAGATTGCCCGCCGCCGACCTCCTGCGAAAAAGTCGCCAAACTATCGGTCTTCGGCGTCGGCATGAAGAGCCACACCGGCGTCGCCGCCCGGATGTTCCAATCGTTGGCCGCCGCGGGCATCAACGTCGAACTGATCAGCAGCAGCGAAGTCCGGGTGAACGTGGTCGTCGATTCCAAGGACGGAGACAAAGCCCTCGCGGCTCTGAAAAAGGAATTCGCCGACGTTATGGCGTAGGAAGAAGTGGATAGTGGTTAGTGGATAGTGGTTAGTGACGGAAACGTACCGACACCACTTTTTTCTGCTAGTTACTATCCACTAGCCACTAACCACTATCCACTATGAAATACGCCATCATTATTCCCGACGGTTGTGCCGACGAGCCTCAAGAATCGCTCGGCGGTCGTACACCCTTGCAGGCAGCCGACATCCCGGCCATGGACGCCGTGGCGTCGTCGGGCGTCGTCGGACGCTCGAACAACACGCCGGCCGCGCTGCCCGCCGGATCCGACACGGCCAACCTCAGCCTGTTGGGCTACAATCCGCTGGAGCATTTCACCGGCCGCGCGCCGTTGGAGGCTGCTGCCCAGGGCATCGCCCTCGGGCCGCGCGATTGGGCCGTCCGCTGCAATCTGGTCACCGTCGAAGACCAGACGATGAAGAGCTTCACCGCCGGGCATATTTCTTCCGAGGAAGCCGCGGAGTTGATCCAAGCCGCCCAGGATAAACTCGGCGGCGCGGAACTCCAGTTTTACCCCGGCGTGAGCTATCGAAACCTACTGGTCTATCGCCCTGGCGACCGGCCGGCCCCGTTCTCGATGGACACGCGAACCACGCCGCCGCACGATCTGACCGACAAATCCGTCTTGGACGACTATCCGCGTGGGCCGGGCAGCGACCTGCTGACCCACCTGATGAGCGAAACGGTCAAGCTGTTCGCCGACCATCCGGTCAATGCCGCACGCATCGCCGCCGGAAAACCGCCGGCCACGAACGTCTGGCTCTGGGGACTCGGCAGCACGCCGCACCTAAAACCATTCGCCGAGCTTCACGGTCGCCAAGGCGCGATGATTACGGCCGTCGACCTGCTTCGCGGCTTGGCCGCGTTGATCGGATGGCAGCGGATCGAAGTGCCCGGCGCAACCGGCTATCTCGACACCGACTATGCGGCGAAAGGCCGATACGCGATCAAAGCCCTCGACGAGGTCGACGTCGTGTGCGTCCATGTCGAGGCCACCGACGAGGCCTCGCACGAAGGCAATGCCCGGGCCAAGATCGAGGCGCTCGAACAGATCAGCCGGCACATCGTTGCGCCGTTGCACGAGGCGCTCAAAAAGCACGGCGAATATCGCATCCTCGTCACGCCCGACCATCCGACGCCGTTGCGAACCAAAACGCACAGCCACGGCTATGTGCCCTTCGCAATGGCCGGCTCCGACATAACGCCCGATGCCGCGACAACCTATGACGATCCCACGGCCGACCGCTCCTCGCTCGTCTTCGATGAAGGCTGGCGACTGATGGGGAGTTTTTTGAGGGGCTAATCCCTAATCCCTAATCCCTAGTCCCTAGTCCCTAGTCCCTAGTCCCTAGCCCCCCTCTTCTACATATTCGCGGCGTCGTTCAAGATGCCGATATAGAACGAGAACAGCCGAACGACGATGGTGATGATGATCGCGGCGACGCCGGCCCAAACGAGCCAGCCGCCAGCCATTGTCAAGACGGCCACGGCCGCTCGGGCGCGCTCGTGATACTGTCGCGCCAGAATGGCCAGCGATTCGACCAACCGCCCACTGTCTTCGCCGACGGCGATGGTGTCGAGAAACTCGACCGGATATCCACCGGCCCGGCAGAAGGCTTGATAGATTGTGTTGCCCTGGACAATCTCCGAGTCGATCGCCGGAATCTGGCCGGTGTATCGGGCGTTGTGCGTACTGCGAAGGCTCAGTTTCAGCGCCCGGCGAAGATCCATCCCGGCAAAAAGCGTGATGTGCAATGACCACGCCAATCGCGACAGCGCCAACGTCTGCAATGGCTTCCCGATCAGCGGCAATTGCAGAACCAGAAGCTGGATCGGCTGCACCCAGATCGTCCCGCGATTCATTGCCCGCACCAGAAGTGCGAACGCCACGAAAGCGCCGCCGACGATCGCCAGATAGACTGTCAGTCCAGGGGTGCCGACCAGTCCGAGCCCGAGCAGGTCGAGATTCGGGTTGTTCGTCAGATCGCGAAGAACCGCCGTGAACCAGATCAGTCCCCCGACGACCGTAATGGCGATTGCAAGTTGAACGATTGGCCAGAGGATCGAGGCTAAGAAGGCCCGCCGCATGTCGATCTGGTTTTGATAATGATCGGCCAGCCGGGCCAGGACGAGGTCGAGATGTCCCGACTCTTCACCCAAGCCGACCATTTCGCGAAACAGCACCGGGAAAAAGTCGTCGGTGTGTGCCAGGGCGTCGGCCAGCGAATCGCCGTGGTCGATGCCGTTGCTGACCGTCTGGAGATGGCGTCGCATGGCGCCGCCGGCCCGACCGGCCTCGCGCGACCATGCGGTGCGCACGTCGATCCCGGCTTCGAGCGACGTGCTCAAGCGTCGGCAAAATCCGACGAGTTGCCTCGCGTTCATTCGGGCGGAGAAAAAAGCCATATAGTCATCATAGCTCTTTTTTCGGATCCGAGAACCGCCCTACCATCGGACTTATCGGCAGTCTCGGACCGCCGGCAGCCCGTTGGAAAGGACATCGGGCTGCAACCCACGTAGGGTCCGCGAGGCGAACCCTACGTGGTCTCTGCAACAGAAATCCGTTAGGCGGCGAGGATCGCCTTCAGGTCGGCGTCGGGCGTCGTGATCGGGGCAATGCCGAACTTCTCGACCAGAACGTTGAGCACCGGCGGCGTGACGAACGCCGGCAAGGAAGGACCGAGCCGGATATTTTTAATGCCCAGGTACAACAGCGTCAGCAGAATGGCGACGGCCTTCTGCTCGTACCAGCTCAGAACCATCGACAACGGCAGTTGGTTGACGTCGCAGCCGAACGCGTCGGCCAAAGCCGAGGCGATCTTGATGGCCGAATAGGCGTCGTTGCATTGCCCAATGTCCAACAATCGCGGGATGCCGCCGATCGCGCCGAAATCAAGCTTGTTGAATCGGTATTTTCCGCAAGCCAGGGTAAGGATGACGCAATCGTCGGGCACCTTCTGGGCGAACTCGGTGAAATAGTTGCGGCCCGGCTTGGCGCCGTCGCAGCCGCCGACCAGGAAGAAGTGGCGGATCTGTCCGGCCTTCACGGCCTCGATCACCTTGTCGGCGACGCCGAGGACCGCTTGATGGCCGAAACCCACGGTGATCGTCTTCTCGGGCGCGTCGATGGCAAATCCGTCGGCGGCCAGCGCGGCCTCGATGACCGGCGTGAAATCGCGATCGGGACCGATGTGCCGCACGCCCGGCCATGCAACCAGGCCGCTCGTGAAGATGCGATTGTTGTAGGTTTCCTGCGGTTTTTGGATACAGTTGGTCGTCATCAGGATCGCGCCGGGAAAGGCATCGAACTCGCGACGTTGATCTTGCCAAGCGCCGCCATAGTTGCCGACCAGGTGCTTGTATTTCTTTAAGCCCGGGTAGGCATGGCACGGCAACATCTCGCCGTGGGTGTAGACGTTGATGCCCCGGCCTTCGGTCTGCTTCAGAAGCTCTTCCAGATCTTTGAGGTCGTGTCCCGAAACGCAGATGCACTTGCCGCGGACGGGAGTGACGCGAACCTGGGTGGGTTCGGGATGACCGTAAACGCCGGTGTTCG
>JAEWUR010000163.1 GCA_023397045.1 Planctomycetota bacterium | reverse complement strand
GAATTGCCCTCACCCTAACCCTCTCCCGGCGGGAGAGAGGACTATTTGTTTGAACTCTCCCGGCGGGAGAGAACTTCGTTTCTCAGATTTGCCAAGGCTCGCGCAATGCGCGCGACCGCATCCGATTGGCTTGTTCGTCGCCCTTGAACTCGATGGCGACCGGGTCGAGTTCGAGCGGTCGGCCGAGTTGCCAGGCGATGTAGGCGGCATGGCAGATGATATGGCTTCGGGCAACGACTTCCGCGTGGGAATGCGGCTTGTTGCGCGTCTTGACGCATTCGAGGAAGTTTTTGACGTGGCTGGTCGGCGACGTGCCTGCTTCCTTGAACTGCTGCTGCTCGGATCGGAGCTTGCCCGAGGAAAACTCGATTCGCCCGCTGTCGCCGGTTTCGACCCAGCCGTCTTCGCCTTCGTAACGAACGCAGCAGGTGCCGAGTCCCATCCACCCGGTCGATCGCATGACGAGTTTCAAGCCGTCGTCGTAGGTTGTCACGCAACCGCCATCGGTGCCGGAGTTCCATTGTCCGCCGGCCGCCGCGCCGATGCCGGTGGGTTCGTACAGCACCGGCAATTTCTGGTCGTCGGTGGCGGCCCAGTTGCAGAGGTCGACGGTGTGGGCGCCCCATTCGAGGATCCCACCGCCGTGGAAATCGAAGAAGCCGCCCCAGCCCGTGTTGACGTATCGCGAGTTGTACGGCCGCCAGGGGCAAGGACCAAGCCAAAGGTCCCAATCGACGACGTCTTTCGGCGGTTCGGGTTCGGCGGGAAGCCAATCGTGGGTGGTCGCGGGATGCAACGTATTGGCGTGAACGGCCGTCAGCTTACCAAGACGGCCCGAGCGGCACAGTTCTTTGGCGAAGATGAAGTTCGCGATGCTGCGCCGTTGCGTGCCGGCCTGATAGACGACGCCTGTGCGTCGCATCGTATCGTCTAACGCCTGGCTTTCGGCGATGGTCATCGAACAGGGTTTCTCGCAGTAGATGTCTTTGCCGGCCTTGGCCGACCAGATCGACGCCATGGTGTGCCAACGGTCGCTCGTGGCGATCAATACGGCGTCGATGTCCTGCCGAGGCAGCATCTCGCGGAAATCGCGATACATCGCGACGCCGGGACCATACTTCGCTTCGGCGATGTTCTTGACCGCCTCACGGCGGTCCTTGCGCACATCGGCAATGGCGACGAACTGCACGACCGGCTCGGCCATGAAACATTCGAGGTCGGTGCCGCCGCGATTGTTGATGCCGATGCCGGCCAGGGTGATGCGTTCGCTGGGTACGACGTTGCCGTCTTTGCCCAGGACCGAGCCCGGCACAAAGGCCGGTGCTGCCAGAATGGCGCCGGCTTTGGCGGCCGTGGTCAGAAATCCTCGCCGCGTAACGGTGGCACAACGTTTGGACATGACTCTATTTCTCCTCGGTGTCGGAATCGAATCTCTTCAGATTTCTTCTTTTCATAGTAACACGGACGTTTCCGCCGGTGTTGAAAAAAATCGAACGAATGAAAATTTGCGGCCGACCGTCAAATTTGCCAGGGTTCGCGGGTCGGTCGCGATCGCATTCGGTTGGCTTCGTCGTCGCCGACGAACGCTTCTTTGGCGGAATCAAACGTCAGTTTTCGGCCCAATAGCCAGGCAAGGTAGGCGGTGTGGCAGGCGATGTGCGACGTTCGCGCGACGCCGGCGTTGGCCGTCGGTTGGGCGCGGGTTTTCACACATTCGAAAAAGTTGCGTATATGATGCTTGGGCGAAATCCCCTCGTCCACGCCAAGCGTCTTTGAATATTGCGGATTCGATGCATATTCGAGCAACAACGACTCGGGATAGGCGGCGATCTTGCCGCTGTCGCCGGTCTCGATCCAGCCTTCATCGCCCTCGAATCGAACGGGGCACGTGCCGAGGCCAAGCCAGCCGGCTTCGCGCAGCACGAGTTTCACCCCGTTGGCATACACGCCCTCAATGCGATCGTTGGCGACCGGTGCGAACTCGACCGGCGAAGTGCCGTCGGCATCGTTGGCCCATTGGCAGAGATCGACCGTGTGCGCGCCCCAATCGAGCAGCCGAGCGCCGGAGTCGAAATCGAAATAGCCTCGCCATTCGCCGTCGACATAGCGATGGTTGTAGGGACGCCAAGGCGCCGGTCCCAGCCAGAGATCCCAATCGATCTCATCGCGAGGCGGCGGCGCTTCGGCCGGCAGCCAATCGTGCGACTCGCTCAAATGGTAGATCGAGGCATGAAGCGTGTGCAATTTTCCGAGCTTTCCGCTTCGGGCCACATCGACCGCGAACCGGAAGTTGCCAACGTTTCGCCGTTGCGTGCCCGCCTGAAAAACACGGCCCGATCGGCGAATCGCGTCATCCAAGACGCCGCATTGCTCGATCGTGATCGCACAGGGTTTTTCGCTGTAAACGTCCTTGCCCGCCTTCGCCGAATAGATCGAGGCGGTCGTGTGCCAACGGTCGCCGGTGGCAATCAGCACGGCGTCGATGTCTTGGCGAGGCAGCATCTCACGGAAGTCGCGATACATGGCAACGCCGGGGCCGTATTTCGTCTCGGCCAAGGCCTTGACCGCCTCGCGGCGATCCTTGCGAACGTCGGCGATGGCGACAAACTGCATGACGGGCTCTTGCATCATGAAGTCGAGCACATAGCCGCCGCGATGACGAATACCGATGCCGGCCAATGCAATGCGTTCACTCGGAGCGATTGCCGAATCTTTGCCGAGCGCAACACCGGGGACATAGGACGGCAGAACGAGGGCCGCACCGAGGCCCGCGGCCTTGGCGAGAAACTGTCGTCGCGGCAGCACGGAACGGGGCGAGACGGTTTTTGGCTTGGGCATGACGTGTGAGGCGGGAGGGTCGGATCGGAGATAACCAAGCTCGGTCGAACATTCATTATACTCGAACGGCATCGACGGAGTCTTGGTTTGTTACGGCGTGCATTTGTACCGACGCGACATTGCAGAAAACACGGCCAAACCCCGTGCCGCACAGGGTTTGACCCGCAATTCGCCCTAATCTTGCCCGCTTCATGGCCCAAGCACCCCACCACAGCACTATTGGGTATCAGGAAAGGTTGTTTAGAAAAGATCCTTCATCTGACGCCGGATCGAACGGCTCGATACGTTCGACGATACGTCCTCCGGCTCGCACGCGTCATCGTCGCGCGGGTCGGTCGTCTCTTGGTCGAAGCACTTGAGCAACTCTTTCGGCAGGAATCGCGTGCGTTGGGCGAATGTGTGATCGTCGGCCCAGCCGTGCCGATAATAACGCAACGGGAAGCAGACGTAGAGCCAATTTTTCGCCCGGGTCAGGGCGACATAAAAAAGCCGCTGTTCCTCTTCGATCTCCTCGGGATTTTTCGTGGCCATGTCCGACGGGATGTTGCCGTCCGAGGCGTGGATCACGTAAACGGCATCCCATTCGAGCCCCTTGGCCGAATGGATGGTGCTGAGCACGAGATAGTCATCATCGAGCATCGGGGGGCCGGCCAGGTCTTGCGTCGAGTTGGGTGGATCGAGCGTCATTTCCAGCAGCATCCGCGGACGGCTGCGATAGCGCGAGGCGATTACTTCCAACTGTTCCAGGTCGCGGAGCCGCGGTTCGACGTTGTCGTACTTGGCCTCCAGCAGCGGCGCATAGAACTTGCGAACGCGGTTCAACTGCGAGGGCAGGTCGTCGCCGGTGTGCGAAAGGCTCTGCAACAGCGCGACGAACTTCGGCCAGAGTTTTTCCGAGCCTGCCGGGGGTTTCCAGGTCGCCCAGACGCCGAAATCGCCGCCCGATTCCAACAGCATGTCGGTCAACTGCCTGGCCTTACCGGGACCGATGCCCGGCAGCAACAGCAGCAGACGCCCGCCGGAGACCATGTCGCGCGGATTCTCGGCCAGCCGCAAAAAGGCCATCAGATCCTTCACATGGGCCGTCTCGACGAACTTCAGGCCGCCGAACTTGTGGAATGGGATGTTCGCCCGGGCCAATTCGGCCTCAAGCATCATGCTGTGATGCGAGGCGCGAAACAAAACAGCCTGGCGGCGCAAGTCGATGCCGGCCTCGCGATGTTCGAGGATCGTGCGGATGACGAA
>JAEWUR010000152.1 GCA_023397045.1 Planctomycetota bacterium | reverse complement strand
AACATGGGCCGGATGGCCGCCCACACCGGCCGCGTGATCACCTGGGACGACATGCTCAACTGCGATCACGAGTTCGCGCCGGAGGTCGACAAGCTGGCGATGGACTCGCCGTGCCCGCTGCCACCGGGACCAGACGGCAAATACGCCATTCCCCAGCCCGGCATCACGACGAAGCGGGAATATTGATTGGCTATTGCCGTCCTTCGGGCATCGCGGTTCCGACGTGATCTGCGGGCGGGATGCGCGCGTTCCTGAAAAAACCGGTCGAAGACCAGGAGGATGGGGGTTGCGGTATCCGCATGAAAACGTTATCATGCGGGGGTTCGCAGTCCTCGGTCGCCGACGGCGGCCGTCTCCAGCCAAAAGGGGAACCCACCATGCGATCGCTCGCCTTTCGTTGCTTCGCCCTTTCGATGACGTTGTGTATTCTCGCAGTCCTTGCGACAACCGTTGCTCGCGCGGCGGATCTTTCGTTCACGGCAATCGACGCCGAGCCGCTTAGCCATGTCGCGCCGGATGCCCTTGTGCTGCACGACGATTGGCGGATGCGCGAATCGGCAATCGTCGGCGATGACGGAAAGGCGTTCTCCGATGCCGGATTCGACGCATCCGACTGGTACGCAACTTCCGTGCCCACAACGGCGCTCGGTACGCTTGTCCAACACGGCGTTTATCCCGATCCGTACATCGGTCTGAACAACATGCGAATCCCCGACGCCAGCGATGAACACAACCGCCGGTACGATCTCGCCCAGTACAGCCATCTGCCAAACGAGGCCAACCCCTGGGCAAAGCCGTACTGGTTCCGCAAGGAATTCAAACTGCCGACCGAGTATCAAGGCAAGACGGTCTGGTTGCACCTCGACGGCGTCAACTATCGGGCCGATGTCTGGCTGAATGGCCGACTGGTGTCCGACGCCAAGTCGATCGTGGGCATGTTCCGCCGATTCCGATTTGATGTATCGTCGTTCCTGTCCAAGGATGGTCCCAATGCGCTCGCCGTGTGTATTCATCCGCTCGACTTCGCCGGCGATCCAATTCATGAGCAACTCGACGGGCCGCCTGGTTCGTACGGACCCAACGGCGGCGATGGCGAGATTCTCCGTAATGTGACGCAGTATTGCAGCATCGGCTGGGACTGGATCGCCGCCGCCCGCGACCGCAATATGGGCCTCTGGCAGCATGTGTGGCTAGAAGCCACGGGTCCTGTCGCGGTGCGCGATCCGGCGGCGATGACCGCTGTCGATCTGCCAAGCGGCGACAAGGCTGCGGTGACCGTTCGTTGCCAACTCGACAACGCAACATCCGCTGAGCAAACGGTGGAACTCGTGGTGCGCATAGCCCCCGATGGATTTGAGGGAGCGCCGGTTGAGTTGCGCACGAGGGCTGTCGCCCCTGCTAGTGCGCTGACGGAGGTCGTGTTGAAGCCTGAAGATTATTCTTCGCTCGTGCTCCAGAAACCGCGACTGTGGTGGCCCGTGACCTATGGCGAGCAGCCGCTGTATCAACTTACGGTCGAGGCTCGCGTCGATGGCCAACTGAGCGACCAAACGACTCGGCGATTTGGCGTCCGCAACGTCGGCAGCTTCGTACTGGCAAGCGGCGGACGTGCGTTCACGGTCAATGGCCGGACGATCCGCATGACGGGCGGCGCATGGGTGCCCGATTTTCTTTCTAGCTGGAGTGCGCAGCGCTATCGCGACGAAGCGCGTCTGATGGCCGAAGGCAATCACACGATTGTCCGAGTCAACGGTTGCGGCATTGTTCCGCCTGACGCCTTCTTCGACGGCTGCGACCGCTTTGGTTTGCTGGTCTGGCAAGATTTGTCGCGCACTTCGATGGCGGGCGAGTATCGCAAAGATGGCCAGCCAAAGACTTTTGAACCAGCCCGATGTGATCCGACCGTCTATCTCGACAACATGAAGGATTGCATCTTCCGTCTGCGTGGACGTCCCAGCCTGTTGCTCTGGTGCGGTTGCAACGAAGCTGTCGCTCAGGCAGACGTCGGCGAGCCGCTGCAAAACGAGATTCTGCCCACGCTCGACGGTACGCGACCTTGGTTGCCAACGTCGCATTTCGATCCGCCGTGGGGCAAAGAGCCACTGTGCGTGTGGACCGGCGGACCCTGGCACATGATTCGTTTGCCGGAATATTTTCGACTCTACGCGGAAGATCCGATGTTTACCTGCCGTGACGAGATCGGACTGCTTTCACCGCCGCCGATCAACTCAATGGCCAAGGCGATACCCGAGATTGCCCAGCCTGTATCTGAATGGTCTCCCTGGAATCGTGCTCTCGGTTATCACGACGCAACGGGGCCAATATTGAGAGAATCAGACAAGATTATCCGCGACGACCTTGGCGAGCCGGCGTGCCTAACGGAGTATCTCTGGATGGGCGACCTCTACAGCACTCTTTCCTACCGGGCGATCTACGAAGCGGCCAACAAGGTCCGCCCACGCAATTCAGGTACGCACATTTGGAAGATCAACGCCGCTTGGCCCAGTGTGGTGCAACAAGTCTTCGATTGGTATTTGCGCCCCAACGGCGGATACTACGGCATGCGATCAGCGTGCCGCCCCTTGCATGCGCAATTCAGCGCTGACGATCAGGCGATTCAAGTGGTTAGCACATTGCCTGAAACAATCGATAACCTGAAAGTTCGCATCACGCTGGTTGACTCGAACGGCCGGATCGAGGACACGCAAGAACATGCGGTCACGGCAGCCGCGGACGCCACGACGCCTGTCGGATCGCTGCCGGCAGTCGCCAAAGACGGTCGGCTACATTTTGTTGGCCTCGACCTGCTCGATGCAGAAGGCCGCGCACTCGACCGAGTGGTGTCTTGGGTCCAATCGGACTGCCGCTTTCACGAACTCATGCAACTGCCACCCACCAAGATCGAAGTACGCGTGATCGAGCGCGGTGAAGTGGCGGGTGAGACCTTCTACAAGGTGTCGGTGCAAAACACATCAACCGTGCCGGCCGTTCAGGTGTGGTTGGAGGTACTCCGGGGTGAACAGGGCGACGAAGTGCTTCCCTCCTTCTGGAGCGATAACGCCTTGACGCTGCTGCCCGGCGAGCAACGCGAGTTGACCGTGCGATTCCGGAGCAATCTCCTCGGCAATACGCCGCCCGATTTGATGGCCGAGGGCTGGAATGTCACGCCACGCGAATGGAACATCGCCGACGGCAAGGCCGTGCCGCTTTCAATGGAAGTGATCGAATCGGACGTTCAAGTGGAAGGCGCCGATGTGAAGGTCCGATTCACGGCAACGCAACGCGGACCAACAGGCGCTCGGTGGACGACCTGGCCCGTTCCGATCAAGATCGACGGCGTGGCGGCCCGTTATGTTCGAATTGGATTGCAGACCGGTGCGACGAGCAGCGCGATGGCGACATTTGCCGGCCTCTCCCGCGGAGAACATCGGATCGCCGTCGGAGACCATCCGGACAAGACCGTCGTCGTGCCCTGATTCAAGACGACCTGCACGTCGTGCGACGGAAACTTGCGCCGCCGACGTCTGTCTCGTTTCTCCGTACTGCCAACCCTGTATTACTACCGTATTTCTCATCCTCGTAGGCTATGCTTCAGCAATCGTGACAATCTCACCGTAACGCGGCAACTCCTGCTCGAGTCTTGGCCCACTCAGGAACCCTGCCAATCGAGCCCGAGCATAATCACATTGATGCCGGAGCCGATGCCCAGCAGCGCGACGCGATCGTTTTTCTGGAGATGACCGTTTTCGATGCCGATCGCAGCGGTCATGGGCAAGGCCACCGACCCGGTGTTGCCCAATCGGTCAAACGTGCTAAAGTCGAGTTGCTGCGGCAGACCCAGCGATTCGAGAAGCAGCCGCTGATGGGCGCGGCCAACCTGATGGCAGAACGTCTTCTGGATGTCACCGGCCGTCCATTGCATCTCGCCAAGGAAATCGCTGAAGGCGGCCTGTGCCGCGGCCACGCCTTCTCGCATCAGCGTTTCCGAGTCGGTCCACATGAGTAACGGCGCAGCACCGAAACCACCCTCACTCAGTTCCTGTTGCACCCCATCGTCCTTTGCCGGGGCGGGACTGTTTTGGTGCCCGCCTTGACAGAGCGTGCAATGCTCGGTGGCGGTGCGCATGACGCCGCCAAGCAAGCGATTGCCCGTGCGGCTAAGATCGCGGTGACAGAGGACGATCGCCGCGCTGCCCGAACCGATCGTCAGCGAAGCGAAGGCCGCCTTCGTGTCGTTGCGGGTCAGTGAGTGATCGTTGTTCAAATGATGGATGGTCGCCTCGACGAGCGTCCGACTGCTTTCGGTCCCTACGACCACGCCCGCCCGAATCTGCCCCAGCTCGATCATGTTGGCCACTTGCACAACGCCGTTCAGCAGGCCGAGACATGCGTTCGACACATCGTAAACCGCGCAGTCATTGCGCAGATCGAGCCGATGATGCACGCCGCAGGCCGTGGCGGGCTCGATGAAGTCGCGACAGACCGACCCGTGGATCAACGCACCGACCTGGCTTCGATCAAAACCGACGGCACGCAACGCTCGGTCGGCCGTCTCAATGCTCTTCTCGCTTGGCAACATCCCTCGCGGCCAAAATCGCCGTTCGGTAATGCCGGTCATCAATTCAAGCCGGCCCTCGGGCAATCGGAGACGTTTGTAGAGCGGTTCCAGCAGCGTTTCGATCTCGGCCGACGTGACGATCTCGTCAGGCAGCGTGTAGCCGACCGTTTCCAAGCAGACGTTTTGATAGCGCATGAGCGGACCGTGGGTGCAACGTGTCGAATCGAACCATTGTAAGAGCCTCGGTTGGCAACGGCAAAGGGGGCGGCCGCCAACGACAGAAACTCACGTAACGCCATTGGCAAAAAACGCCGGGAATCCGCTGAATTCCGACA
>JAEWUR010000120.1 GCA_023397045.1 Planctomycetota bacterium | reverse complement strand
ACGAACGGGCTGAAAAGATGCTCCATCTGGTCCTCGGGAATGCCTGGTCCGTTGTCGTCCACGGTGATTCGCGCGAGCTTTTCGTCGGGCAGGTAGGCGGTGGCCACTTGGACGCGGCCAGGCGTTTCCCGATCGCTGACCGCGTCGATTGCATTGGTGACGACGTTCAATACGGCGCGATGGATGCCTTCGGGATCGAAGACCAAATCGGGCATGGCCTCGGCCGGTCGCCAGATCAATTCGACATGCAATTCGTCGGCCCGGGTGCGCATCAGCTCGACCAAATCGGCGACGGTCTCGTTCAAATTGGCCGTCATCAGGTCCGGCTCGCGTTCCTTGCTGAACGTGAGCATGTCCATGACCAGCGCCGAGATGCGGTTTTGGTTCCGATCGACGATGTTCCATCCCTTGCGCATGATCTCGTCGTCGTGATCCTTCAAGCCCATCTCGATCAGATAGCTGCCGCCGCGAATGCCCTGTAGGATGTTTTTGATGTGATGCGACAGCGTGGCGATCGTCTGCCCGATGGCTGCCAGCCGTTCGGCCTGGACCATTGCCGAGTAGTATCGGGTGTCTTCGACGGCCAGCGCGGCCTGATGCCCGATCGCGATCATCAACTTGAGATGGTCCTCGGTGAACTTGTTCGTCAGGCCTTTTTCGAGCAATTTTTGGGCGGACGTCGAGGTATCGATATAGATGACGCCCACGACGTCGTATCGGCCCTGCATCGGCACGCAAATCGCCTCGCGAACGCCCATCTGCATGATACTGCCGGCCGGATCCCATCGCTGATCCTGGCGCGCATCGCTGGTCAAAACGCCCTCATTGCGTTCGATCACGTAGTCGAGGATCGTCTTGCTGATCGTGATGCGTTCGTCGGCGCGGACGCCCTCGCGCGTGTGGCGGACTTTCGGCTGGAGTTTCTTGGTGGTCGGGTCCATCAGCATGATGCAGCCGCGATCGGCCTCGACCCATTCGAAGATGAGTTCCATGATGCGCTGCAACAACTGATCGATGTCGAGCGTGTGGCTGACCGCGAGCGCCGTGCGATACATGATTTGCAGATTGCTGCGCGCACGGGCGAGCCACGAGTTCTGCTGCGACTCGGCCTGGAAATCGAAGATGCGGCTGCCTTCTTCCTGCGTCAGCGAGCGAACGATATGCGAACGATCGGGCGCGCCGGCCGGCGTGCTGATGTTGATGATCTTCGCCAGGTCCTCGGGCGTTTCTTCGGCAGGGCCCGTATAGAGCATCAGCGTGCCACCCATCTGAATCTGGTCGCCGCTTTGGAGTTTCTGTTGGCGGATGCGTTGGCCGTTGACGAAGGTTCCGTTGCTACTGTTCGTGTCGGAGATGGTGCAGCCGGAGGCCGCGCACCGGACCTCGGCATGATGGCGCGAGACCTCGGTGTCATGCACCTGGATGGAGTTGGAAGCATCGCGACCCAGCCGAATGATCGGTTCGTTCAATTCGAAGCGGCTGCCCTGATCGGTGCCGCGAATGACGAACAACGTCGGCACGGCGAATGCTCCGGTACTAAAAGGATCAACATCGAGTGAAAGGATATTTTTTCGATTTTACGACTGAAAAGCTCAGCATGATAGGGCATCGGCCGAAAAACGACCTGCCGCGACCGAATCGCGGGCCAATAACCTTCCCAAAAGCGACCGTTTGGCCATTTTATGCAGAAGGAAACATTGTCGTATTCTTCGGGAATGCTCGATTTCGCCTCCGCGGCACGGCGTCCGGCGTTTGTTCGCACCGGTTTCCTTCTGGCGCAACCTGTTTTCTCGTAAAGGGTTGCATAATTCTTGGCCTTTTAGAATATCTGCTATTTACCCAGAGCCGGTTTCTAGGCAGAATACCGCCTCGCCAGGCAACTGGTTCGTGATAACCGAAGGATCCAGTCGGTTGTGGGGCGTCCTGGAGGGAGAGGGCGTTGTTTTGTGCAGACCGACACAACAGCAAGGAGTGCTGACGTGAAAAAGTCCCATCGTTGGGCCGTATCGGCCGCCGCCGTATCGTTGGGGTGTTTCTTTGTGGCATCACTCGCCGTGGCGCAACAGGGGCCTGCCGCGCCGGCGACCGGTCCTCGACTCGCGCTGCTCGATGTGAGCCGCATTTTCAAGAGCCATCAGCGTTTCAAGGGCATGATGGACGACATGAAGGCCGACGTGGAACGCGCCGAGGCCCAGGTCAAGGGTGAGCGCGACGCGATAGCCCAGTTGGCCGAGCGGTTGCAAGAGTACCGCAAGGGCACGCCCGAATACAAGCAAATGGAAGAAGATTTGGCCAAGCGTCAGGCCGACCTGGCCGTCCGCGTCAACTTGCAGAAGAATGATTTTCTGCAACGCGAGGCCAAGATTTACAATTCCGTCTACCAAGAGATTTGGCAGGCCACCGACTATTTCTGCAAGCAGAACCGGATCGATATGGTCCTCCGATTCAACGGCGAACCGGTCGACGTGGAGCGGCCCGACAGCGTGTTGACGCACATCAACAAGCCGGTCGTTTGGTACGATCGCGGATTGGACATCACGGATCAGATCCTCTCGGATTTGAATCGAACGACGATCAACCCGGCGTCGGCCAACCGCACGGCTCCGCCGCGTCAGGGCGTTCCGTTGAATCGATAAGTCGGCATAGCCTATCTCGGCTTGCCAGGTAACAGAACGTATGGCCACGGATGGCCGGTGTGTGCGATGGATGTCAATTTCACCTTGTCAAGGATGACTGGCGCCTCTGGATGTACTCAACACGAAACCAGCGAACGATAGCCGCCTCGGCTGAAACGGTTGGTGTAGGTTACTGGAGCGGGCTTGACGTGCGAGTCGAGTTCCGCCCTGCAGCGACTGACACGGGAATTGTTTTTGTACGCCGGGACTTGCCCAACGCTCCCCGAATCCCGGCAAGCGTTTTGAATCGGGTTGAAATCCCGCGCCGAACCGCATTGCGATGCGGCGAGGCAGGCGTCGAAATGATCGAACACATCATGGCGGCGCTGTCGGGCCTTCAGATCGACAACTGCGAGGTCTGGGTCGATCGGGCCGAAATGCCTGGTTGCGACGGCTCCTGCCTGCCCTTCGTCGAGGCGCTCAGTTCCGTCGGCGCCGTCGAGCAAGACGCCCCCCGGCCCAAACTGTCGATCGATCGCGTCATCCGAATGGGTAATTCGGAAAGCTGGATCGAAGCCAGCCCTTGCCGTTCCGGGCAGACGATTCTCAAATACGAGTTGGACTACGGCGTCGGCAACCCGATCGGCCGTCAGTCGCTCGAAATCTCTCTCTCGCCCCGTCATTTCCACATGAATCTGGCGCCCAGCCGGACCTTCATGCTCGAGTCGGAGGCGGCCGTCATGAAATCGCAGGGGCTCGGTCAGCGAGCGTCCTTCAAGGATCTTCTGGTGTTCGGCAAACGAGGCCCGATCGATAACGTGCTTCGCTTCCCCGACGAATGCGTGCGTCATAAATTGGCCGACATGGTCGGCGATTTGGCCTTGGCGGGCTGCGATCTGGCGGGACGGTTCTCCGCTTTTCGCAGCGGCCATCGACTCAATGCGGATTTGGTCAGGGCGATCGTTGCCCAAGGACAGAACGAGTTAAAACGCTGTGCGTGATGGATTTCCCCTCGA
>JAEWUR010000065.1 GCA_023397045.1 Planctomycetota bacterium | reverse complement strand
ATGATGGCCTTGGCCACTCCCCGTAAATCATCCTCGATCGCCGTCATCACAAGTCCAATCACCCGTTCGGTTTCGGCGTCGTTTTCGGCTTCCTGCACAACGTTGTTTCGCAAGCCTTCCATGGCTTATCTCCCTTTATTCGTCGGAAAATAGGTAAACCTCCTCCACAGGCAGTCCTTATACCCGATTTTCCACCCACAACCAAGACGCTCACACTTTCTCTTCGCCTGCGTTTCGCGGACATTGAAAGCCCCTCCAGAATTGGGTATACTCTGAAGGCTTGGAATTAACGGAACGCCAATGACATTCGCTCGAAAACTGCTTTTCAGCGAATAGAGGTACCAGGATCAGCGGGCAGAGTCGCTTCGTTAATGCCAGTTTTTACGCCAAAGTTCATTGCGGGCAATTGTAACCCATTGCAAAGTAATGGATGGTTGGCAATAGTATGTCCCCGTAGCTCAATTGGATAGAGCGTCGGCCTCCGGAGCCGAAGGTTACAGGTTCGAATCCTGTCGGGGATGCTTAATGAAACTCGTCACTGCCCGCGACGTTTGATGCCAGTTCACGGCAATTCGTGCCGATTCGCGGCCGTATCTACAAATGCCGTTTGGGCTTCCGCCTACTCCTTTCGATGCTGGCACCCCACCCACCCGTGCCGTTTTCACGGCAGTTCGCGGCCGTTCGTGACGCTGCCCGGCAAGCAGTCTTGCACCTATTTGCTCACCACGCCGGAATTCAGAGCACCCGGTGAAGCACCAAATGATGTTGGATTTGGGCCCGAGTCTGATGGTCGATGGCAACATTGGAAGGGGAAGGTCCATGACGTCAATGTAGCGGAGAGTGCTTGACGCGGCCAGGGAGAAATCAAGATTCCGCCAAAAAAAGAAGCCCTCCGCTCCGGTGGGGCAGATACCGGCGGAGGGCCATGTGCATGGCTCCGCCGTGCATAAGTTCAATGTAATCAACGCCAATATAACACGCAAGTTATTCTGTTCTGCCCGGTGATGGGAACGTCACGGTGTTCACCGCCGTCCAATATGCCGATCAGGCGTTTTTTTGATCCGTATGGCAAATTGCCGCACAATCGGCTATAATTGAGAAGTATCCGCAGCACAAGATTACGAGGAAGAACATGTCCACCCATACAACGCCAAATGACGCCCGGTTGAACTTTCGCTTGCCAACGGCATTAAAGGAGACTATCGAGGAAGCTGCAAACCGGCTTGGGCAATCGGTGAGCGATTTTGCCGTTTCGACGCTCGTGCAAACTGCACGCGAGGTTATCGAGCAGGAGAACGTCACCCGCCTGTCCGCGCGCGATCGGGATGTTTTTGTTGCCTTGCTTGACAAGCCGAGCATTCAGCCAAACGAAGCCCTGAAGGCCGCTGCCAGAAAGTACAAAAAGCATCGTGGATGATTGGTCTATTCAACGGCTCGGCAAATCGCACGACAAGAAGTCATTCGACTGTGGAAACCCGCTATTGAACCGGTGGCTTCAGCAGTACTCCGGCCAATACGAGCGACGAGATCTGGCCAGGACGTACGTGGCGGTAAAGCCCGGCGAAACGAGGATTCTCGGCTTCTATGCCATCTCGAACCATCATGTCACGTATGAAGCCATGCCCATCGAGCAGTCCCATGGGCTGCCGCCGATCGAGATTCCCGTTGTATTGCTCGGCCGATTAGCAGTGGACAAGACGGTTCAGGGCCAGGGCCTTGGAGCATATCTTCTTGTCGATGCTCTCCGGCGAGCCAACCACATTTCCGAGCACATTGGAGTTCGGGCGGTTGAGGTCTTTGCGATCGATGAACCTGCCCGCGCGTTCTACCTCAAGTATGGGTTTGTTTCGCTGCTTGACGATCCGCAACATCTCTTTTTGCCGATACAGGCGATTCAGCGGTTGAAACTGCCGCCATTGTAGTCGGTCTAACCCAGGTGTTTCATGGATAAACGGCAATCCAACAAGCGAAAGCTCGATGGCCCGCCCAGAGTTTTCATCACTCATCGAGAGTCCGTGTGTGACGAGTGTGGCGATGAACTCGGCAGCGGAGTATGGATTATGCTCGCTGGGGAGCGTGGCGCATTGTGTCTGACGTGTGCCGATCTGGACCACCTTGCTTTCCTGCCTTCCGGCGATGCCGCCGTGACAAGGCGGGCTCAAAAACATTCGACCTTGACGGCGGTCGTCCTTAAATGGAGCCGGGCTCGCAAACGTTACGAACGACAAGGAATTTTGGTTGAAGAACCGGCGTTGGAACAAGCTGAAAAGGAATGCTTGGCGGATGCAGACGTGCGAGAGCGACGGCGTGAACGCGAGTTGGGGCGACGAGCGGAACTTGACCAACAATATGTCGAGCGATTTGCAGCCCGCATTCGGGAACTCTACCCGCGGTGTCCGTCTGGACGAGAAGGGATGATTGCGGAACATGCCTGTTTGAAGTACAGTGGTCGGGTCGGCCGAACCGCGGCTGCCAAGAACCTTTCGGAGGAAGCGGTTGATCTGGCGGTCACCGCACATATCCGCCACGCTGAAACCGAATATGATCGGCTGTTGCAACGATACTGGGACCGTCGCGACGCCCGGGCCCAAATAGCGGAAGAAGTCTGTCGAGTTCGAGAACGCTGGGGCCGGTACGAATAGGAGAACACCGTAATGACACGTGCTGGGAAAGAACCTGCCGAGGATGTGAAACGGGCCATCCGTCGCGCCATCGAATTGGCCGGCCTGCAAGTACGGGAAATCCGCATGTCCAAGATCCGTGAGATGGAGAGCCGAGCGATACGAGCCGCTGCAAGCCCAGCAGGATGGCCGCATGAATTGCCAGCAGTCGGCTTGCACACCATGGTTGGATTTGACGGATCCATCGGTGAGATCGATATCCGATGTGCTGCCACCGATGGTTGCCCATTGTTAGAAATGTTGACCGCTCCACACCTACAGCAATGCTGTTGTAGCCTATCAGAGTTGACGACAACCCTGAAGGAGGTCTGGATTGCTCGCCGCGATGTCATTGAAAGAATGAAGCTGGGTGAAGCAGATCCCATCTTTGCCGGCAGATGGAATTGGGCTATAGTAAAGGCGCCATCTTTGCCGGATATCCTGTAAGGTTGACTCCTTTGATCCGAGCAAGATGCTGTTTGTGCCGTATCCTATTGCCTATAGATCTCGGGAAGATTTTCCATGCGACCGGATCAGGTTCGTTTCTCACAGTGTCCTCGTCCTTTTCAGGTAGCGATGACTCGATGCGCTAATCCCGAATGCGAATGCACTGAGGTGGCGTTTGGGCTCCAAGAAGTGATGGAGGTCGATGAGCCCAACGAGGACGCAATCGTCTTTACGATTCGATTGGATGGCGAAACATGGGAAGAGGTTGATCCACCGCCCAGGACGCCGGAAATTGCCCGGCTGGTTCAGGAGTTTTTGCGGGATTATCCACCGAGCGAGCGAGAGGCTATCCAGAGGATTGGCCGCGAGAAGAAGCGGATTGTGCGATCTCTCCAAGAATATCGCATCGATCCCGAATTGATGGCAAGCGGTGAATTACTTGCCTTTGGCGAGATCACCCACGACCGATCCAGCGGACGGTTTATCACTCATTCCTTCTTTTGTGGGTTTGAGCATGATGGCGTGGACTATTATGTCGACGATTTGTATTATCCCAATCCGGAATGCGATTGTCGCGAAGTCTATCTCGCGTTTTTGCGATGTGCGCCTTCTCCAAAACCGGACGGAGGGATTGTTGCGGAGCACGATTTTTTAGTCAAGCTGACTCTGGATGGACGTGCCACGATCGTCGATCGCGAATGTCGTAATATTGTAGAGGCAAAATCCGTTCTTGCGGCATGGCAACTCCGGTTTGGGGACGATATTGATTTGCTCCGATGGCGTTATAGGAAGATTAAGGAGATTGCCCGACGCAGCCGTTCTCGATATGATGACGTCATTCGTCGGGCGGACATCGTGGCAAGGGAACCGTCGCCGGTTGGCCTCCGCGTGGGGCGCAACGATCCTTGCCCATGCGGCAGCGGTAAGAAATACAAGAGATGTTGTGCAAAGGGCAGCGACGCCGTTTCGCGACTGCGATAGAAAGCTCGATACTGTGCGTAGAGTGCTCGGAGAACACGACAATGGCAACTGATCCACGCAAGCGGCAAAAGAAACTTGAACGACGCAAGGCAAAAGCCAAGGCAGAGCGGCGTGAAATGGCACGGCGAGAATCGAAAGGACTTCCTTCTCGCATTCAACGGGCGGCAACGGCTCCGATCCTACATTGTTGCGTGAGTGCCGAGATTTGGCGGAAGGGCATAGGGCATGTCCTGATCAGCCGCCAATTGGCTGGGCAGGTGGCATTTGCCGCCTTTCTTGTCGATGTGTATTGCCTGGGCGTCAAAAACGCCTTTGCAAATGTCACTTCGCGGGCACAATACGACGAACAAATGTACGGCAGACTGGCTCGTCAGGATGATCTGATCAAGATACAACCCGAATGCGCTCGCAAGCTGGTCGAAGGCGCGGTTCAATACGCCAACAGCTTCGGATTGTCGCCCCACAGCGATTATCACACGGCCAAGC
>JAEWUR010000783.1 GCA_023397045.1 Planctomycetota bacterium | reverse complement strand
CTCGAGGACCGCTTGGTCGAGCCCAACTCGACATTGGGCGTTGCGATCTCGTATGTGCTGAAGCACTGGGAGAAGCTGACGTTGTTTCTCCGCGTGGCAGGCGCGCCACTGGATAATAACATTTGTGAACGCGCGTTGAAGAAGGCGCAAGCAGACTGATGCAGTTGATTGCTCTTGTTCGACGGGCGATGCCCCGGCTAAACTGGGGATTGATGCACTGCTCAAGCTAGCGCAATGGCGTCAGCTAGCAATGCCAGCTTCTCAAGGAGGAGAATCATGCCGGAATCCATTAGGAGGGTCCCCCCCCGCGCTTGAATCAACCGTCGGTCAAGCTGGCCGAACTATGGGATCACCTGCCGCAAGCATCTCGCCAGCAAGCGATGCAAGCGGTGATTCGAATCATGAAGACTCGTGTGTCCCCTTCGAACAAGGAGGTGGCACATGAAGACTTGTGAGACCGAAACGCTTCTGACCAGCGGCATCGAAACATCCCGTCAACCAGTTCACGGTTCTCGGCTTAGCGGCAAGATCCAAACCCGACATCTGGAACGGCACGCGGTCGTATACGTGCGTCAGTCCAGCACTCGCCAAGTTCAGGAGAACATTGAGTCGACGCAGCTTCAGTACGCTCTTGTTGACCGGGCAAAAGCACTGGGCTGGCCAGATTACCAAGTGGTAGTCATCGACGACGATCTGGGGCTCAGCGGGCAGAGTTTGGAAGGGCGAATTGGATTTCAGCGACTTCTTGCGGAAATCAGTCTCGGCCACGTTGGCGTGGTGCTGGGCATCGAAATGAGCCGTCTTGCGCGAAGCTGCCGCGACTGGCATCATCTCCTGGAGTTGTGCGCGGTGTTTGGCGTATTGCTGGGTGATGCGGACGGAGTGTACGAACCGCGAGACTACAATGACCGATTATTGTTGGGTCTCAAGGGAACGATGAGCGAAGCAGAGCTACACATCCTCCGGGGGCGATTAGACGCCGGCAAACGCAACAAAGCGCGCCGGGGTGAGTATTACACGCTCGCGCCCACGGGATATCTGCGGACAGACGACGGGATCGTTCTTGAGCCTGACGATCAGGCTCGCGACATCGTCCAGTCGGTACTCGATAAGTTTGAAGAATTGGGGAGTGTCAACAGCATCTTGCGGAACTTCCGGCGGGAAGGAATCCGGCTCGGCATTCGCGATGTTCGAGGCCCGAACCGGGGCCAACTGACCTGGCGTGTTCCGAATCGGAACACCTTGCTGGGCATCTTGCACCATCCCATTTATGCCGGTGCCTACGTCTATGGGCGTCGCAAGTCCGATCCCAGCCGTCGCGTTGCAGGCAAACGTCGCTCCAGCCGCCGATGGGCGACTCCCGAGGAATGGGAGGTTCTTATTCGCGATGCATTGCCCGCCTACATTACTTGGCAGCAGTGGGAGAAGAATCAAGCGAAACTCAGGGAAAACAGCACCAGATACGGCAGGGGCGCTCCTCGCGGCGCCTCGCTGCTCGCCGGCCGTGTCGTGTGCGGGCGGTGCGGGAACCGCATGAGCATCTCCTATGCGGGAAAGAACAACGCCCGGTTCACCTGCGACGCCGCTCGATGCCAATGGGGATCCCCGGAGTGTCAATCCTTGAAGGCAAGACCATTGGAAATACTCGTCGTCGAGCAGGTCTTGCGTGCGCTGGAACCGGCCTCGCTCGAACTGAGCCTGCAAGCAGCCGAGTGCATCGAAGCGGAGCAGCAACGGGTCGAGACCCATCATCGACAAACCGTGGCACGCGCTGCTCATGAAGCGGATATGGCCCGCCGACGCTATGAAGCCGTCGAACCTAACAATCGGCTGGTAGCCGCTGAATTGGAGCGTCGATGGGAAGCGTCGCTCCAAACTCAACGGAAGGCGGAGGAGGTTTTCAATCGATTCTGCCAGGAGAAGCCGAGCCGCTTGACGGTGGAGCAACGTGAATTGATCCTCGCATTAGCGCACGACATCCCTACGTTGTGGCACGGCAGCTCGACACACAACACCGATCGCCAGACTATTGTGCGCTCGATCATCGATCGAATTGTCGTCGAGGTTTTGGGCGGTACGGAGCGAGCCTCGGTCGCCATTCATTGGGCTGGTGGGTTTGAAAGTCACCACGAGATCCGCCGCGCGGTAAACCGCTTTGAAAACCTCGAAGCAGCCGACGCGATCACAAAGCGGATTCGAGAACTTCTCGATGAAGGATATACATTGCCGGACATTGCCAAACAACTCAATGGGGAGGGGTACTGTCCGGCGAGGGGAGAAGCGTATACAAAGACATCTGTGGGCGCGTTATGTCGCAAACTGCGTCGTTTGGGCATGATTGCCAGATGCCCCGCCGTGAAGCCGAACTATTGGCGGCCTAGTTCCTTGGCCAAACATCTCGATGTGAAACGGTCAACGCTTAGCGGGTGGCATCGACGAGGATGGGTCCAGTCGCAGCAGGTAGGCGGCCGACGAATGTATTGGGCGGACCAGGCCGAGATGAAACGACTGGAAGAACTGGCTGCACGCGATCGAACCGGATTCAAAGTGGCGCCGCGAGAATTGACCACAGCCGCTTCACCAATGCCGGATGGCTAGCAATCGTACTTCCATGCAAACAATGGTAACGAGGAGGGCATTATGAATGTGCATTCAAGAAGGCGATCCGCCATCGTCGCAATTCGTTGTTCTATAAGACGTGTCACGGGGCCCACGTCGGCGACATTTTTATGAGCCTGATCCACACGTGTGAATTGAACGGCGAGAATCCGTTCGATTACCTCACCGAGTTGGAACGTCATGCGGGCGAAGCAGCGACGACCCCGCAAAAGTGGATGCCATGGAACTACCGGAAGACGCTCGACGCCGCGATGCCGCGCCCTCCCTCTGACCACTGATGTCGTCCCGAACGGCTCCCACGCCCGCCGCCGCGGAAGGTTTTGCACGCTTACCGGAAGTCGGCTATAAGCAAGAGAAGAGGGGATGCCTCGAAAGCGGGTAAAATGGCGGTATTGGAAACCGCATACCCACGTA
>JAEWUR010000782.1 GCA_023397045.1 Planctomycetota bacterium | reverse complement strand
CGTCCGCGGACCGAAAAAACCGCGCCCCAAACGACTGACCGGAAAACGTTACCATCATGTTTCGACGCAACGAATACTCACCGCACGTCGGCAAAAAACGCTATCGTTGAAAGCATTAAAGGGGTAGCTAAAGCATAACCTACCGTCTACCGTCGTCCGTCATTCGGCATTCCTAAAGAATCGCCTCCAAATTGAATGAAAAACCCTCGCCCCTGATTCGTGAACGCTTGGTGATTGGCCCGGTGTTGGATCGCGCGACGCCGTCGATCTCGAACGCGCCCGGCATGCGGCAGTACAACTGCGCCGCGTCGCGGAACAGGATGATCTCCTGCGCCCAATCGCGGCAGACGATGTGACTGTGTCGCTTTGGACCGAGGATGCACGAGTCGGCCATCCAAACGACGCCGTCGGTCAATGGCTGCGTGTGGTGCGAGCTGAGGAAATCGAGCCGCACCGTTCCGCTGAGCGCGTGGGGACGGCGAAATCGCAGTCGAACCGACGTTCCCAACCGAATCTCATTTCCATCGCGAAGCCAGCCGAGACCGCGAACGGGCTTTCCGTCGACCGTCACGTCGCGGATGGCTTCGATGACAAACCCCTCGCCGTCGCGTCGCAGCCGTGCGTGGCATCCGGCCAGGTCGCCAAGGATCGGCACGTCGGGGTTGACTCGTCCGGGTTGGCCGATCGTGATGGCATCGTCCAAACACACCCAATAGCCTCCGACGGCATCGATCCACAGCATCATCCTGTCGGAATCATGTCCGCCGCGAAAATCCATGGGGGAATCTCTCCGTCTCCAGAAACTATCGGCAATTCGGATCATGGTAGCATGGGGGAGCGGGTGGTGGATAGTGGATGGTGGATGGTGAATTGTGGAGACAAGCCATTTCTTTCTTCGAAACGTAGACCTGACTACTATCCACTATCCACTACCCACCATCCACTTTTTCCCTACTTCTGCGCCACTTTCTCCGCGGGTTTTTCGACCGAGTCGGCCGGGGTGGTCTGTGGAGCGAAATGCTCGGTGACCTGCTCGACGATGTTTTCGGGCGAGGCCTTGTCCAGGGGGATTTCGTCCTGGTAATAGACCTCGGCATTGACCAGTTTCTCGGCCACTTCGAGTCGCGATTTCAGGTTCGAGACGAGTTCCTTGACGCGTCCGAGCCGGCTGTCGTCGAACTGGTAGTTGCTCGTGGCCTTGGCTGCGGCGATCATCTGCAATCGAGCTTCGAGGTTTTCGACCTCGACTTGCAACTGACGGCGCGAGGCCAACATGCCTTCGAGTTTCTGCTGGGCGGCCACAAGGCTTTTCTGCCGCGCGTTGCGGATTTCCTTGAGGCTTGCCAGCGTGGCCTCGCCGGTCTTGTAGCGTTCGAACCGGTTGGTCAAATCGTTCCGCACTTCGTCGAGCGTGTAGCTTCGACCGGCGTAGACGAACTTGGCCTGGCCTGAGGACGCGTCGTCCTTCAGCCGCATCAGTTGGTCCTTATCCTTGGCCATTCGCGATTCGCTCTCGCCGATTTGTTCGTCGAGGCGCTGCACTTCGACCTCTTCCTTGGCAATGATGTGCATGTTCTTGCGCACCTCGGTGACAAGGTCTTGGATCATGTTTCGCGCGCGATCGATTTGAAACTCGATCGGCACGGCTTCCGATGCGGCATCGGAGACGTATCCAAACGACGTGCGCACGTAGCTCATGGCGTCGCGACCGACGAGCACCATGCTCACCAGGGCCGCCCCGCCGCCGATGATCAGTATTTTCTTGATCATGGTTCCAGTCCTCCGGGAAGTTGTGAGGTTGAAAGGGACATCTTTCTGAAGGGTCATTCGCCGGGCGGCGGGCATTATTGAGAAATTTGGATCTTCGCGGCCCGGGTTGCCGAAATGGCAGGATCCGCATACAATTTCGGGGTATGCAACTCTCCCCCGAACAACTTGTGCAGCAGATTCATGACACGCCGACGCGGATTGTTTTGGCTGCGACCGGGGGGGGGAGTCGTGCGATCGCCGACCTGCTGGAAGTGCCCGGCGGGTCGCGAACGCTGCTCGAAGCGGTTGTTCCGTACTCGGCGTCGGCGGTGACGGCGTGGCTTGGCGGTCCGCCGGACGAGTTTTGCTCGGCCCGGACGGCTCGGGCGATGGCGATGACGGCTTTTGAACGGGCACGTCAGTATGACGAGGCGAAAAACATGCCGGCGGGCGTGGCTTGCACGGCCAGTCTGGCGACGGATCGGCCGAAACATGGTCCGCACCGGGTTCATTTAGCCCTGCAAACCGTCGAACGCACGGCCACTTGGCGGCTCGAACTCCAGAAAGACCGTCGCACCCGGGCGGAGGAGGAAAAGCTGGTCGGCCGGCTTTTGCTGAACGTCGTGGCCGAGGCCTGCGGCGTTGCCGACCGGCTGCAACTCGAATTGTTGGAGGATGAACACGTCGAGCACTCGGAGACGCATGGCGAGCCGGCCTGGCAAGATTTGTTGCTGGGCAAGGTCGAAAGCGTGTGTATTCATCCGACCGGCCGCCCGCCGAAAGCGATCTTTCCCGGCGCGTTCAATCCGTTTCACGAAGGCCATCAGGGCATCGTTCGAGTGGGCCAGGAGGTGTTGCACGAGCACGTGTCGCTCGAAATCTCGGTCGTCAACGTCGACAAGCCTCCGTTGGATTTCGCGGAGATCGAGCATCGGCTCTCGCACATTCCGCCGGGCCAGACGGTCTATCTAACCCGGGCTGCGACGTTTGACGAGAAGTCGAGGTTGTTTCCCGGCGCGACGTTTCTGGTTGGCGCCGACACGATGCGGCGCATTGCCGCGGCACAATATTATCGTGGAAATTCTGCGGCCCATCAGGCGGCTGTCGATCGGATTGTTACGCGGGGATGCCGTTTTCTGGTGTTTGGACGCACGATGGGCGTGGGATTCGTCCGGTTGGGCGATCTCGAATTGCCCGAGCCGCTCGCTGCGATCTCGCGAGAAGTCCCGCCCGAGCTTTTTCGCGTCGATGTCTCGTCGACGGTGATTCGGAAAGGAATTTAGGGAGTTGAGAGTGGAGAGTTGAGAGTTAAGATTTGAGATTTGAGATTTGAGAGTCGAGAGTTTGAGGATTGGGGATGGCACGGTTGACGCTTCGTGCGAGATACGTTTTTCCTGTGGCTGGTGAGCCGATCCGCAATGGGTGTGTGACGGTCGACGGCCCACGAATTACGACGGTGGGTTCGGCAGGTTCGGGAAGCGAAGAGATCGACCTTGGCAACGTGGCGATTTTGCCGGGCTTGGTCAATGCGCACGTGCATCTCGACTTCAGCGATCTGACGTCGCCGTTGGGTTGTCGCGGCATCGGATTCGTCGACTGGATTCGCACCGTTCGGGCACATCGGCAGAGTGGCGGCTTCGATCATGCGGTCGCGGCTGGTCTTCAAGAGAGTCTTCGCGAGGGCGTCACAACGGTCGGCGATATTGCGCAAACGGCGGAATTGCCTGAGTCTGTTGCTGCCGTGCCGTGCCGGGTGGTTTGGTTTCGCGAGTTGATTGCGCCAACGCCCGAGCGTGTGCCGTTGGCCCTGGATGTTGTCCGGAGTCTCCTCTCGCCCTTTGGGAGAGGGGACGGGGGTGAGGGCAAGTGTGCGGACACGATTGAGGGACGCGATGTCGATTGGAAGGACGCCCTCACCCTAACCCTCTCCCAAAGGGAGAGGGGACCTGCTGACGGGCTCTCCCAAAGGGAGAGGGGACCAATTCTTGCCATCAGTCCGCACGCTACCTACAGCGTCCATCCTGAGTTGCTTTCGGCTCTTATCACCCTATCGATCAACAAAAAAATTCCGTTGGCGATGCACGTGGCCGAGTCGCGCGAGGAGATAGAGTTGCTGCGCGAGGGAAGCGGTCCGATGCGGGAGTTTTTGGAGGAGATCGGTGCGTGGCCGACGATGGCGATCGAACGCGGCACACGGCCGATGAATTATCTGAAACAATTGGCGTTGGCCCATCGGGCGTTGGTCGTGCATGGCAATTATCTCGACGCAGAGGAGATTGCTTTTCTGGGGAGCGAGGCCGATCGGATGGCGGCGGTCTACTGTCCGCGCACGCACGATTGGTTCGCCAGGGATGCGTATCCGTTGTCGGAGATGTTGCGGTCGGGCGTTGTGGTGGCGCTCGGCACCGACGGCCGCGGATCATCGCCCGACCTGAGCGTGTTGAATGAAATGCGATTCGCCGCACGACGGCATCGCGACGTTGGGCCGGAGCAGATTCTGCGAATGGGAACGCTTCACGGCGCGAAGGCGTTGGGATTCGATCGGGAGATCGGCACGATTGAGCCGGGCAAGATTGCGGACCTGACGATTGTTGCGCTGCCCGGCGGCGAGGCGGATCCGTATGCGTTGCTGCTCGAGTCGGAGCAGCCGGTCGTTGGCCGGTACTATCGCGGCGAGGCGACGTTTCTGAGGCCGGACTTGCCGAATCGCCGCCCAAGTTCTTCTTCGACGTCGACCAGCGAGACGTCGCAGTAGGCCATCAACGCCAGAAGGTGGTAGAGGAGGTCGGCGGCTTCATAAATGACGCTATAGCCGCGGTCTACGCCGGCGACGGACGCCGCATCGACGACCTCGGCGGCCTCTTCGCACACTTTTTGGCCCAGGGCGTCGATTCCGCCCTCGAAAAGCATCGAGGTGTAGGAATTTGAAGGACGTTTGACTTTTCGGTCTTCCAGCACGGCCATCAGCCGGGGAAGAATCTCGCTCGAATCGGACACAGCCACACCTTTCCAGAAGACCAAGTTCCGCACAGAATAGAAAGTCTGACGAGCGCTTACCCATTTAATGTAACATCCCGAGTCCACGGTCCACAACCCCCGCCGATGCCATGAATTTTGCCGAAAATTGTTGGTTTTTGACCGGTGCGACGGCCTCGGGCAAGTCGGCGGTGGGCGTCGAGCTGGCCCGGCGGATCGATGCCGAGGTGATTTCGCTGGATTCGATGGCCCTGTATCGCCGGATGGACATCGGGACGGCCAAGCCGTCGCTTGACGAACGTCGGAGCGTGCCGCATCACCTGATCGATGTGTTGGAACCGGATGAGGAATACAGTCTTGCACAGTACGTCGAAGCCGCCGGGCGGTGTGCCGACGAGATTCGCGGGCGTGGGCGGCAGGTGTTGTTCGTGGGCGGAACGCCGCTCTATCTGAAGGGGCTGTTGCGAGGGATTTTTGAAGGGCCGTCCGCCGATTGGGATTTCCGGCATCGGCTGGCCGAGCAGGCGAAACAGCACGGCGACGATTGGCTGCACGGTCAGGTGGCAGCAGTCGATCCGACGACGGCCGGGCGGCTGCATGCGAACGATTCGCGTCGGCTGATCCGTGCGTTGGAGGTTTTCGAGAAGACCGGCCGGCCGATCAGCGATTGGCAACGGCAGTTTGACGTGGGCCTTCCGGCCGAGGAGTGCCGGGTGTTTGTCTTGGATTGGTCGAAAGAGGATTTGCACGCCCGGATTGCACGCCGGGTTGATGCGATGTTCGCGGCGGGTTTGGTCGACGAGGTCGGCCGTCTGTTGGCTGACGGTCGAACGCTCAGCCGTACCGCGCGGCAGGCGGTCGGTTATCGCGAGGTGATCGAGCAGTTGGAAGGGCGATGCAGCCCGGACGAGGCGAGGGAACTTGTGGTGCGCCACACCCGGCAGTTGGCTAAGAAGCAGGGCACGTGGTTCCGCAGCTTGAGCGAGTGCCGTTTCGTGCAGGTGGCCGAGCCTTTTGACGCCGGCGAGGTGGCCGAGCGGATTGTGGGTTTGGGGGAGGGATGAGACGGCGTTGTTTTAGCGGTTGATGGGGTGTCGGATCTGTGGAATCGTCATGGCCGACGTACCGT
>JAEWUR010000681.1 GCA_023397045.1 Planctomycetota bacterium | reverse complement strand
GTTTGCAGCCTGGAATCGTGCGCGGCGCAGACGGCCTCGGTCCAGTGGCTCGAACGGACGTTGGACGACAGCGCCAACCGGCGTCTGACGTTGCCCCAGGCGTTTTTGGCGACCGATGCCGTGCTGATTTTGTGCCAGAACGTCACGTCGGGCTTGGTGGTGTATCCAAAGGTGATTGCGGCCCATCTGGCGGCCGAATTGCCCTTCATGGCGACCGAAAACATCTTGATGGCCGCCGTTGCTGCCGGCGGCGATCGCCAGGAATTGCACGAATTGATCCGCCAGCACTCGCAAGCTGCCGCCGCGATGGTTAAAGAACAAGGCATGCCGAATGACTTGCTGAAACGATTGGCCGCCGATCCGGCCTTCGCCAAAGTCGACTTGGCCGCCACGACCGATCCGTCGCAATACGTCGGCCGAGCGCCGCAACAGGTCGATGAGTTCATCGCCGAGGTGGTCGAGCCGATCCGTGCGAAATATGGGAACTGCCGTGCGGCGGACGCCGAAGTGAAAGTGTAAGTGGATGTCCCCTGCCCTCTCGGGGGGGTAGGGTTAATACCGTTCATTTAATCGTAAGTGCCTTTCATGTCACGAATCGCGAAGCTCACTCGGGGTGGCCCTGATAGCTCGGCTATCAGGGCGGCGAAGCCGCAAGAGGTTTTATGCCGAGAAATAATAACTCCTCTTGTGCCTTTCGGCACCCCGATAGACAAGCTATCGGGGCCACCCATGATGAAACGTGTTATGCAACAAATACTTGCGACTAATTGAACGGTATTGGGGTCAGGGTGAGGGCGGCCGTCGGCCGCTAAACAGAGTTGTGGCGTCAAAAAAATCGCCAATATTCAAAACTCGCCAACGAATAACCGATCGGATAAGACGTTTTGAATCCCGGGGGATGGCATGGACATTCCAGCCTTTTTGCCGCTTATCGCTGAGACGGACGTAGCCGAAATCGTCCGATACTTGTTGAATCCCGGAGTCCTGATTTTTTGTATTCCCATCGCGGCGATCCTGGTGGGCGGATTGGTCACGATCACGAAGCTGATCCTGACGCACCGCGAGCGGATCGCGAAGATCGAGATGGGCATTGATCCCGACGCGCTGCCGAAAGGACTCAGCGATTTTTCCGAAACGCCTCCCGGCGATGAGTAATCGGGCATTGTCCCGGCACGTAATCCCGTTTTTTTTCGCCCTAAGTCCTTTCGGGATCAGCACATTCTGAAAAACCGGGAAGAATTTTCCTGGTGCGCTCTTGATATTGAGACGCAGTCTCAGTAAGATGAGCCTCTGCCATGTTGACGTGCCGCTCGACAGCCAACGCCACCGCCTGAATCTTTAGCGACGGTGGGTCCAGCCATCCAGCTCTTTCCCGTGGACGTTTCGCAACCAAGGGAGACGGTACCGGTCTGCGCGCCGGACTGCCGTCGTCGAGTTTTTCGATAGGCCCGTCTGTTGCGCGACACGTTTTGCAGACCGCCGTCGACCGAGGACGCTCCGATGTGTGAAGACAACGCTCCGAAAACTCCATCGATTCCGTTGCGTTCGGTGGGGCACGGTTCGTGCGGTCTTTGCCAGGGGCTTTCCGGCGTTCGGGTCGTGCAATCCAGCGAATTGTTCCAGGGACAGCGTCAAATGATGATCGTTCACGAAGGTTGCGTGTATCGCCTCATTTGCACCCGAAACAACAAGCTGATTTTGCAGAAATGAACCACCACAATTTTCCGGAAGACGTCGGTCGTCGAAAAGGTTTTAGTCTCGTGGAGCTGCTGGTTGTCATCACGATCATCGGCATTCTGATTGCGCTGCTGTTGCCGGCGGTGCAGTCAGCCCGGGAGGCGGCCAGACAAATGAGTTGTGCGAACAATCTCAAGCAGATGGGATTGGCGTTGCACAACTACCATTCGCAGCACAACACGTTTCCCGGCTTGGGCGTTTCGTCGTTGGCGAGTTTTTCGATCCAGGCCCGGCTTCTGCCCTACGTCGAGCAAGAGAATCTTCAAGGGCTGATCGATTTCAGCCAGGCGCTCTATCTAGGCACGAGCCACAGTCAGACGCTCAATCCCGTTCAAGCCGGCGCGGCTTGCGCCCGGCTCTCGCTGTTCCGCTGTCCGAGCGACCCCGGCGAAGATCTTTTCACCGAGGAAGGCAATCTGTTGGTCGGCGGCAACTACGTGGTTTGCAGTGGTTCGGGCGTCGGCGCCACCTATGACCTTCGCTTTCCGACCGATGGGCTTTTTTACTACGGCTCGGCCTGCGGGTTTCACGACATCAAGGACGGATCGAGCCACACGGTCGTTTTTTCCGAGGGCATTCTCGGCGCGCGTACCGAGCCGAGTAGCCGTTCCGCCGTGCCGAACGGCTCGGATCGCTTGATGGGTTTTTCGGGACACGCGCCGAACTCCACCAGTGCGGGGCTCGCCGGGCTCGTGAATCCCGATCTGGCGGCCGAGGCGCGGCGTTGCCAACTATGGTTCGGCAATCGTGGTTTCGGCTGGATCGTCGGCAAGCCGATGGCCACGACGTTCGTCACGTACGCGCCGCCGAACGATGCGACGCCGGACGTGTTTTCGATGGGCATCGGGTTTTTCGCCGCTCGATCGTTCCATCCCGGCGGCGTCAACGCCGCGATGGCCGATGGCAGCGTTCGGTTGGTCAACGACCAGATCGCGCTGGACGCATGGCGAGCATCGGCCACCCGAGCGGGAGGTGAAGCGATCGATTTTTGAAGCCCTGAGGTCCCCTCTCCCGCCGGGAGAGGGTTAGAGTCAGGGCGTCGTCCTGTTCCATGTTCCTTTCTTTCCAGGAGAATGTTATGTCACGGTTTCCTTTGCTATCGGTTGTGTTTGCGTCAATCCTCGGCGGATTGCCGCTGTCCGCTTCGGCCGACTCGTTCGACGGTACGTTGACCGGCTACACGTTCATGGGCGGCGCCAGCGCCTATGCGAATCGGGATTATTTCCTCGTGGGATCGCTGAACTACGATTACAGCGGGGCGAACTACTGGGGGTGCGCTTGGCTGAAGTTTGACAATCTTGGGGCTTCGCCCGTTCCGTCGGCCCGGCTGGACTTGAATCTTCTGGGCGTGGGCAGCATGTCGTTCGTTCCGGCCACGCCGGAAAACCCGGCCGTCGTGAACGTGTATAGCGCCGGAGACATCGACGTTGCCGGTCTGGCCGGCAGTCGGGATTTACGGGACGAGCTTCGCGATGCACTCGACGCATCCGCCCCGCTGGCCACGGTCACTATGACGGCCGACGGCGCTCATTCGCTCGACATTACCTCACTGTACAACAGTTGGGTCTCGGGGACGGCGGCCAACCACGGGATCGTTTTGGCGGCTCCCGACAACGGCCTGGGCAGCAAGTTTGCGGGTGTCGGCGCCGTGGGTGCTCCCAGCATTCATACAGTACCCGAACCAGGCACGGTGGTTCTTGTGGGCGTATGTCTTGTTGCGATCGGCGCCGCCCGCATGATGCGAGGCCGCCTCTGATGTCCCCCCTCCCGTCGGGAGAGGGTTAGGTTGAGGACGTCGTCCTGTTCCATGTTCCTTTCTTTCCAGGAGAATGTTATGTCACGGTTCGCGTTGTTATCGCTTGTGTTCGTATCGATCCTTGGTGCGTCGGCGATGGCAGAAACACCGAGCAAGAAGATCGGCGTGCTGCTTGTCAGTCACGGATCCCGGTCGGATGCGTGGCGCAAGATGCTCGTCGACATCGAGGATGCCGTTCGGGACGAGGTCCTTGCCGACGGCCGGGTCGCCGGCATCCGGTCGGCGTTCATGGAATACAAGGAGCCGTCGATTGCCACGCAGTTGAAGGAGTTCGACCGCGAGGGCTATACCGACGTGATTCTCGTGCCGCTGCTGTTGACGGTCAGCAGTCA
>JAEWUR010000677.1 GCA_023397045.1 Planctomycetota bacterium | reverse complement strand
GATTACGTCGAGCAGCTTCGAGACGGCGTTGCGAGAGACGCCGAATCGGCCGCAGCCATCCGATTGGCACTCGAAAAGCAGTATCCGCAACGGTCGGCCGAACTCTATCGGATGCTCTGGGGCTATTCCGATGAGGAGTTGCAGACCGGCGCCGATGCCGACCTGGTCAAGGGTTTGGACGACGATGTGCTGGCTGTGCGCGTGTTAAGCTACTGGAACTTGAAGAACTTGACCGGGCTTGGGCTGTTTTATCGGCCGGAATCGACGGTCGCGAAGCGACAGCAGCCGGTTCGCCGGTGGAAAGAGCGGCTCGATGCCGGCGAAATCCGCACGAAGACGTTGGAAGAAAAGGCCAAGGCGACGGACGAAGAAAGCAAACTGCCGTCGCCGGTCGATACGCCAAAATAACCTAGCCGAGAGCGCCCGATTCCCAGCCGCCCGCTTCGCGGCCGTCCATATAGTCGCAGTCCATTCCCAGCCGAGTTCGCAGCTCCTCGAACTGCCGGGCGTAGACGTCGCTTGACGAGTGGACGTGTTCGGCCTCGGTAATAAAGCGGATTTCCTCGTCGCAGCAGACCGATCGGTCGCGGAAGATGTCTTCATATTCCGTTAGCCGGTCGCCGTAGACGATCAATAGCTTGTGTTCGTCGAATTGAATCTCTTGAGGCATCTCGGGGTTGAGGACGGCCAAGCCCGTGCAGCCGTCGTTCATCAACATGTCTTCGTAGTCCCAGAGGATGCTTTTCAACACGGGCATGTCGATGTGCTCGCGGTACATGTCGGCATGGCCTTTGTTGTGCCGGTTGTGGCTCGTCTCGAGAACCACGTCAACCGTGAACCCCAACGGGTCGAGAAGATCCATGAAGGTTTCGAAAAGGTTCTCTCGCGAGGCAGCCGCCATCAAGACGGGCACGTTGCTGTGGTTCTGGTCGTCGCGGTAGTAATCGTGGCGGTAGCCCTGGCGCGGAACGACCTGCAAGTCGTACGATGGCCGGATGGCTTCGGTCAGCGTGAACGTGCCATAGCGCGACACGCCGAGATGCGACTCCAACTCCTCTTCGGTCAGTCGCTCGAAGCTGCTGGCGCCGGCCGGGGCCGCGCCTTCACGAAATACATTGCGGAAAAACCGTTTCAGAAAACCCATCGATGCTCTCAATAATCGTTAGTGGCAGACTATCTGGAGGGTTTGGGGAACGACCCATTCGTAGCTGGGAGCTGTCTATCTAACCGTAGGTTATGCTTTGGGCCGTTTCATTGGCTTTGATTTGGCCGAAGCGTTCAAACCATTTCCGCGGTCGACACAGGCGGAACAACCCGCACTCTCCCCACATTCTCCCTATTTTCAGTCCGAAAATGGTGTTTTTTGTCATCACGGCTCGACGCCCCATCGGGTGGAAACCGAGCCGATTACGCTACTCTAGCACCCGAAAACCGCCCCGGTGGCCGTTCCCGCGAATTCCGACGGTAACTTTCTTTTTCCCATGTCCGGCCCGTCGTATGGCGAAGAGTTTTCCACCGGGTTCCCACCGGGTAGCCAATCTCCCGCCCACCCGATACACTAAAGGGAGACTCTTTCATGGAAGAAAGGGCGCGACCTTCTCCGTCTCCCCAACTGGATGTCTTTCCATGAATCGCACCATGCTCATAATCGTGCAATTGGCGGCGTTCGGCGGATGGCTGGCCGTTTGCGGTTGCACGAAGACCACGACGCCCGAGGTCGACGCCGTCGATTCCTTGCAGCCGCAAGACGATACGTGGGATGTCTATTTCATGCAGGGGAAGCGGATCGGCTACGCGCATACCCAGTCGGCCGTCCAACACAATTCGAAGTCGGGACGCGAGCTGTTGCGCATCGAGCGGCTGGACCACTTGGCCGTGAAACGCGAGGGGCAAACGACCGAGCAGGATATCCGAACGATCAGCATCGAATCGCCGCAAGGCCGACTCATTCGCTTCGAAAGCGAGATGCGGATGGGCAGGAGCCCGTTGCTGACCATCGGTCGCGTGCAGGGCGACGAGCTCGTGCTGGAAACGACATCCGCCGGCGCGCCGGGGCCGACGACCACCCAGACTCCCTGGCCGCACGATGCGATGGGACCCTTGGGCACCGAGCAGACCCTTCTGCGAAAACCGATGCAGCCGAACGAACGGCGAACGATCAAGATGCTGATGATCGGCCTGAATCAAGCGGTCGATGTCGAAATGACGGCCAGGGACTATGAACCGACGGCAATGCTCAACGGAGTTTACGATCTTCTCAAGATCGACACCGTCACGCAATTGCCCGATGGACAGAAGATCGCCGGCACCGTCTGGGCCGACCGTACCGGCAACACGTTGAAGACGAGCAGCCAGACGCTGGGGTTGGAGTCGTATCGCGTCACGAAGGCCGAGGCGCTCGATTCGGCCGACACGGCCGAGTTCGATCTGCTCACCGGCACGTTCGTCAAGGTCGCCCGACCGTTGCCGGATGCCCATCACACGCATCAAGTCCGATACCGCGTGCATCTGAAGGACGGCGATCCGGCCGGCGTTTTCACGACCGGCCCGGGCCAATCCGTGACCTCGATTGATCCGCATACGGCCGAAATCGTCGTCGACTCGATCCGGCCCGGGCAGTCCGACGGCAATCGCAACGCGCCGCCCGACGCACCGACCGAGGCCGATCTTCATCCGAATACCTTCGTGCAGAGCGACGATCCGTTGATCGTGGCCGACGCCAAAGAGGCCGCCGCCGACCTGACCGATCCCTGGAGCGTGGCCAAGGCATTGGAAGACTATGTGCACCGAAAGGTGCGTAACAAGAACTACAGCCAGGCGTTTGCCTCGGCGGCCGAGGTGGCGAAGTCGCTCGAAGGCGACTGCACCGAACACGCGGTGTTCCTAGCCGCATTGGCCCGCGCCCGCGGCATTCCTGCCCGCGTGGCCATTGGTTTGGTCTATATGAAGCCGGAACAAGGCTTCGGCTACCACATGTGGACCGAGGTCTACATCGAGGATCGTTGGATTCCGATCGACGGCACGCTGGCGCTTGGCGGCATCGGGGCCGGCCATTTGAAAATTGGGCAGACCAACCTGGAAGGCGCTTCGATCTACAGCACGTTCCTGCCGGTGGTGCAGATTCTCGGGCAGCTCGACATCGAAGTCGTCGACGTCAAGTGATCTCGTTTGCGACCTTTCTCGGCTTGCCCCCAGGTTTTCGCGCGGTTTGACGCGATGGTGCGTCTCCGCTATAATAGGGGGCGTTCAGGCAGGATCGAAAAGCCCACCCCACCTGCTCCTTCCCACCGATCGAAAAGGAAATCTGACGATGAGCGAAAAGACGGATCGGCGATGTTTTCTTGCCCGTGGCGTCTTGGGAGCCGCCGGCGTCGGCGCGGCATTGACGAGCGTCGAGGAGAAGACGCTTCTGGCCGCGGTCGAGGACGGAAGTGCGCAGCCGGCCCCGGTTGAGCCGCCGAAGACCGATATTCCGCCCGGAAGCATGCCCTGCGGCAAGATCGGCGACGTGTCGATCAGCCGTTTGATCATCGGCGGCAATCTGATCGGCGGCTGGGCTCACAGCCGCGACCTGATGTACGTTTCGAAGCTCTTCACCTCGTATAATACCGAAGCAAAGGTTTACGAGACGCTGGAATTGGCCCAGGCCTGCGGCCTCAACACGATCCAGATCGATCCCAGTGCGTGGAATACGGTTCTGAAGTACAACGCAACCCGTGCCACGAAGTTGCAGACGATTCCCTGCGTTTCGATCGTCACCGACAAGACGAAGATGAACGACGAGATCAAGCTGAGGATCGACCAGGGCGCCACGATGCTGTACTCGCACGGCGGCGGAACCGACGCCCACATGATGAACGGCGGCAAGATCGACGCCGTCGGTCAGATGGTCGATCTGATCAAGGCCCAGGGCGTTCCGGCGGGCGTCGGAGGCCACTCGCTGAACATGGTCAAGGCCTGCGAGGAGGCCAATCTGAACGTCGATTTTTATGTCAAAACGCTCCACATGGACCGCTATTGGTCGGCCACGCCCGAGGAACATCGCAAGGAATACGACTGGATGGAGATGCACTCGGCCGACCATAACGCCAACAACGACAACATGTGGTGCAACAATCCCAAGGAGACCGTCGAGTATATGGAGTCGGTCAAGAAACCTTGGCTTGCGTTCAAAGTCATGGCCGCCGGAGCGATTCCGCCGCGCATGGCATTCCCTTATGCCTACCGCAGCGGCGCCGACTTCATCATCGCTGGGATGTTCGACTTCCAGGTCGAGACCGACGCGAAACTGGCCATCGAAAGCCTCCAGAAGGTCGCCAGCCGCAAACGTCCGTGGTGTGCATAGGTTCTACCGCGATCCAACGGGAATCGATAAGGCCGTGGCCCCTGGTCGCGGCCTTATCTTTTGGGTAAACTTGGCCGCACGGAGTCGCTATGAGCATCTACACGCGCACCGGCGATCGCGGAGAGACCGATTTGATCGGCGGCGTTCGCGTTCGCAAAGATGACGCCCTGCTGGAAGTCTGTGGGACGCTAGACGAATTGAACGCCTGGCTTGGACTTGCCCGGTGTGAGGCGCTCCCGGACGATGTGGACGGTCTGATCGAGCAGATCCAACACCGGTTGTTCGCCATCGGGGCCAATCTCGCCACCGGCCGATCCGACTCGGCTGCCACGAGCGAATTGGATTTGGGTGATTTAGAGAAAATCATTGACTCCTGGGAGGTTCGGTTAGGGGCAACGAACTCTTTCATTCTGCCGTCGGGCTGCCGCGCGGCTGCCGTGCTTCATCTTGCCCGGGCGGTCTGTCGCCGGGCCGAGCGACGGCTGGTTACGTTGTCAGGAAGCCGCCCGCAAGCGGTCTCACCCATCCATCTGGCCTACTGCAACCGTCTGAGCGACCTGCTTTTCATCTTGGCGAGGGCCGCGAATCACAAGGCCGGCCTGTCCGACGTTTCATGCTGACAGCCGCATCACGGCCTGCCCACAGATTACGCACGAATCGCCTTTATCTCGTGTGACGTCGCACGGCACAATCGCGTAATGATTTGGCAGCAAACAACTTCCGAAGATGACGCCGATTGTGCTCACTAGTTTGGCACAATGATTGCTAACAAAAATTGACGTGCCGAGGCTTGGACAGTCCGCGCACTTTTCTTCATTGATAATCAGATCAGTAATGAAAGGCGTATACGGATGACGATCGGAAGAACCTTGCGGAACCACCTTCTTGTTTGTGGATTTCTGAGTTTGATGGGGCTGTGCAGCCTTGGGTTGGATGCTGCTACAGCGGCCGAGAGCATCGACGACACGGCGCCGGCCGCCGCATCGGAGGCGCCGAAACTCGACACTGGTGACAACGCTTGGCTGATGACCAGCGCCGCTCTTGTGCTCATGATGACCGGGCCGGGTTTGGCGCTGTTCTACGGCGGGTTGGTTCGGAAGAAAAACATTCTCGGCGTCATGATGCAGTGCGTCTTCCTGATGTGTCTTATGACGGTCGTCTGGGCGCTCTGGGGATACACGCTCAGCTTCGGCGGCGACACGCTCAGTCCGCCGCCGAAATGGCTCGGAACCACCGAACATCTGATGATGAAGGGCGTTTCGGCCGAATGGGTCGACGGTCAATCCGTGATCCCGGTCCATCCGGCGCTGACGATCAACCGCCTAACTCACATGCTCTTCCAGGGCATGTTTTTCATCATCACCCCGGCGTTGATCTGCGGTGCATTTGCCGAACGCATGAAGTTCAGCACGATGGTCGTTTTCTCGATCCTCTGGGGAACATTTGTCTATTGCCCCTTGTGCCATTGGGTCTGGGGTGGCGGTATCTTGCAGTACGGTAGCGCCAATGCCGGACTTTGTGCGGGCGGGGCACTGGACTTCGCCGGCGGCACGGTCGTTCATATCAGTTCCGGCGTTTCGGCCTTGATCTGTGCCTTGGTGCTTGGCAAGCGGTTAGGCTACGGCAGCGAGCCGATGCCCCCGCACAATCTGACGTACACGGCCATCGGCGCTGCAATGCTCTGGGTCGGCTGGTTCGGTTTCAATGCCGGCAGCGCCCTCAACGCCGGCGGATTGGCGGCCAGCGCCTTTTGTGCGACGCACTTCGCTGCGGCGGCCGGCGGCCTAACCTGGGCGGCCATGGAGTGGATTCTACGCGGCAAGCCCTCGGTCCTTGGCACATGCTCCGGCGTCGTGGCTGGACTGGTCTGCATTACGCCTGCCGCAGGCTATGTCACGCCGATGTCCGCCTTGTTGATGGGCGTTGCCGTGGGCGTTGTGTGTTTCCTGGCCTGCACGAGCATCAAGGCGAAGTTCAAGTACGACGACTCGCTCGACGCGTTCGGCGTCCACGGCGTCGGCGGGACCCTTGGCGCCATTTTGACGGGCGTTTTCGCTACTCGGGCGACTGGCGCCTTCGCCGACGGAAAGCCGCTCGGCCTGTTGGAAGGCGGCTCGGTCTTGACCGCCCAAATCCTCGCCACCGTAATCACTTGGGTATTGGCCATCGTCGCCACTTTTGTTATCCTCAAAGTCCTTGATGCCTTGATGGGCCTGCGCGTTTCCAGGGCGGCGGAAATCGAAGGTCTCGACCTCAGCCAGCACGGCGAGGAAGGGTATATCTTCATCTGACGCCGCGGCACAACCTATCATTGCAATAGGGCGGTGCGTTGGATTTGGTTCGCGGTTCGACCGGCTGAATGTCCTTAGGAGCGATTCCATGAAGAAAGTCGAAGCGATTATCCGCCATTTCAAACTCGAAGACGTCAAGAAAGCCTTGACCGAGCAGGGCGTGACGGGAATGACCATTACCGAAGTCCGCGGATTCGGTCGCCAGAAAGGCCACACCGAAATGTACCGCGGCACGGAATATGAGGTCGATTTCGTTCCGAAAATCAAGATCGAAACGATCGTCCCGGACGCCAAGCTTCAAGGGGTGCTCGACGCGATCATGCGCGCCGCCCAAACCGGCCAGGTTGGCGACGGCAAGATGTTCGTCACCGATCTGTGCGAGGCCATTCGAATTCGCACCGGCGAGTCCGGCGAAACCGCCATCTGATGAAAGACTGGATCGTGGGCATCGATAGTGGGCGGATAATCTTCCGCTCCCACTAATCACTATCCACCATCCACAATCCACTACCATGTCCTTTCGCCCCAACGTCGTAGACGCCAAACGACGCCTCGCCGAGGGCTTCGAGGATTTTCGCCGTCGTCACGAGGCCGGCACGCCGGGTGTCGAATTGTGCGCCGCCATCTGCGACCTGCGCGACGAGGTGATCTTGGACCTGACCGAGACGGCCATGTCCGATCTCGGCCTGTCGGGTTCGAAATGCCTTTGGCCCGACATCGCGCTGGTGGCACATGGCGGATATGGACGCCGCGACGTCGCCCCGTTTAGCGACGTCGATCTGATGATTCTGCATAGCCCCTTGTCGGCGAACCGCGTGGCGCCGCTGGCCGAGCGTCTGTTGCGCGACGTGTTCGACGCCGGGTTGTGTCTGGGGCATAGCGTCCGGACGCCCGACCAGGCCTGCCGAATGGCCTCGACCGATCCGATGATTTGCACGTCGTTGATCGAATCGCGTCTGTTGCGAGGCAGCGATGCGATCTACTCGCGATACATGCGGCAATTCCGCCGGCGAATGCGATTCCACGCCCGAACGCTGATGTCCGGCATCGTTGACGACCGTTTCGAAGAACGCCATCGTTACGGCGAGACGGTTTTTCTGTTGGAGCCGAACATCAAAAGGTCGCAGGGCACGTTGCGCGACATCCAACTGCTCCGGTGGATCGGTTTTGTCCGCTACGGCGCATCCGATCCGGCCGATCTGCATGCACGCGGCGCGTTGACCAAAGACGACCTCACGGCCCTGACGCAAGCCACCGAGTTTCTGCTTCGACTGCGCAACGATCTGCATTTCCACGCGCGGCAACCGGCCGACGTGCTCGATCGGGCCGAACAACTTCGTCTGGCCGAACTGCGCGGCTATGCGCCGAAGGCCGGGCTGCTGCCCGTCGAGCAGTTCATGCGGGATTACTTTCGCCACACGGCCGCCGTCAGCCATATTGCCACACGGTTTGTCGCCAAGGCGCGATCGCGCGATCGCATGACGAAGTTCGCCACGATCCTGTTCGGCCATCGCGTCGAGGACGGCGTCCACGTTGGCCCGGCCGGCATTCTGGCCACACGCGGCGAATTGAAATCGATCGTCAGCGACCTGACGGCCATCATCCAACTGGTCGATTTGTCGAATCTCTACGACAAGCCGATCGCGGCGGCAACCTGGGAGGCCATTCGCGGCAATGCGGCAAATCTGCCCGAGGCGATGCCGCCGCCCGAGGCGTGCCGGCATTTCCTCTCCCTGCTAGATCACCCGGCAAGACTGGGCCCGTTGCTTCGCGACCTGCACGACGCCCACGTTTTGGAGCGTTTCATCCCGGCCTTTCAACATGCGCGAGGATTATTGCAGTTCAACCAGTACCACAAATATACCGTCGACGAGCACTGCATTCGGGCGGTCGAGTTCGCCACCGATCTTTGGGCGGACGAGGGTCCTCTCGGGCGAGTCTATCGCCCGATGAAGCAGAAATATCTGCTCCATTTGGCATTATTGCTCCACGATCTCGGCAAGGGCCGCCTTGAAGACCATCGCGAGGTCGGCGTCGAGATTGCCGAGGAGGTGGGCTCCCGGCTCGGGCTGCCTGCGCACGAAACCGAGGCGCTGAAGTTCCTCGTTCACAAACACATGCTGCTGAACCACTTGGCGTTCCGTCGCGACACGTCGGACGAACAGTTGGCCGTGCAATTCGCCGTCCAGGTCGGATCGCCGAAACTGTTGCAAATGCTCTACCTGATGACCGCCGCCGACTTGGGCGCCGTCGGACCTGACGTTTGGGATGGATGGAAATTGGAGGTTATCACCGACCTGTATCATCGGACGATGCAGCATCTTGCGGGCGACAGTCCTGAAACGACGATCGACAAGATGATTAAACAGCGTCGCGAGAAGGTCCGCGAAATGCTCGGCGCCGAGTGCCAGGAACCCTGGTTTGCGGATCATCTCGACGCCTTGCCGACG
>JAEWUR010000663.1 GCA_023397045.1 Planctomycetota bacterium | reverse complement strand
GGACATAGGTGTTGAAACGGCTCATCGTCGTGACGCCGTCGGTGATGCACATCAGGTATTTTTTCAGCGGGGCATTGTACGTGATCGTGACGCAACCCATGTTGTTGTTCCACTCGGCGATCGGTTGGCTCGCGGCGAGGTCCTTGCTCCAAATCGGCTGCCCGTGTTCGTCGAGGCCCGCGAAAAACTCGTACTTCGAGGCGTCGTTCATGTTCTCGATGCTCGGCGTGACGCGAATCAGGTGGGCCTGGTCGCCGGTAATCCAACTTAGATTGCCGAATCGCGGCTTGGGATCCGACTCGACGGCGCCGTGGCCGACGAGGTACGCCTTGCCGTCGGGCGAGTGTTCCATGTTCTTGCCGAAGTCGACGAAGTGCGGCGAGCCGATCTTGACCGGATGAACGCCGTTAAGCCCATTCTCGCCAAACAGCGGCTTCTCCGGCGTGCAGGGCGTTTGCGTCCAGGTCTTGCCGAAATCGGTCGAATAGCGAAAGCCGACAAACGGCCCCAGCCACGGCCAGTTGTAGGTGATCCCCTCGTGATCCATGTTGTAGCCCGAGAGGTTGTAGGTGCCGTAGTACCAGACGCCGTCGTAGACGAGGCTGCCGCACGGATAGCGTCCGCCGTAGGGCGCCGGGTCGCTGGGATAGATCGCCTGATTGATGACTTCCAGCTTCATCGGGTCGTCGCCGACGATCGTGGCGTTGCCGGTCGTGGCCTGCGGGCCCATCGACAGCGACAACAGGCCGTTGACATAGCCGTCGGTCCAGGGTGAATAGAGATTTCCATCGGACGCCCACGACGGATACCACGTATCGGCCTCGGTATATTCGACATGACGGCCCGTGAAACGGAAGACGGGCAGCGATTCGGACGCCGAGAACGGGCAATCGTCCGGCGTCTTCGACGGCCACGCCGGATCGGACGGTTGAGTCTGCCCGAAGGCGGCGCCTGCAACCGAAACGGCGAGGATGGTGATCGTGGCAAACGTCAGCACAAGAAATCGTCGTTCCGTGGTAATCATCGATTTCATCCGACTCGTTAGGTGTGGCGGTTTCCGGACCGATCGGGCGTCCGTGGCGGAAGCCATATTTTCGAGGGTATGCAACCCCGTTTATAACCGACGGGTGGTGAAAGTCAAGTCGCAGGGGTATGGGGTCGCCGAGTGCCCTGTGACCGCCCGAGCGATTCGGTTTCCGGCTGCGTGAGGTTCAACGCGATCATGCGGCAATTGACGAAACTGGCCCGAACACCCTGTTGAAAAAGTGTGCCACTGGCTTTGCCAGTGCTGAACTCCGCCCGTTTTCACGGCACTGGCAGAGCCAGTAGCACTCAACTCTCCCTGAAACCGACTTTCTCAACAGGCTCCTAACGCAACGGCTTGCATACGACATCGCCACCGGCATTGTCGTGGGGTAGGCACCGTGTACCAAGGCACCGCGGCAGTCGGCACGGGTCGTCTCCGGACCGGCCGTCACGCAAAGACTTCGATTCCGAGCGGCGCCGGCGCGGGAAAGCTCTTGCCGCAGACCAAACAGGCCTCGCGGTCACGCGGAACGCGCTGACCGCAACCCGGACACGGCAGCCGCGACGGCCATTCGCAGTGCAGACGGTAGCCGAGGTAGGCCGGCGCTCCGAAAACCAACACCAGCGTCGTCCACATGCCCGTCCATGGCAATCCATACTTCCGCTGCCTACGATAGCAAAGCGACGCGAAGAGAATACTGATCGCGAGAGTCAACACCAGCGCCGGCCACCATTCGACGATGGCCGATTGGATGTGAGGCAGGTCGAATTCGAAACGTTGCCATAGTATCGACGATACGAAACCGACAAGTGCGCCGGGACTCGGAACGACGACCGAGATCATTAGCTTTTCCGGAAGATCTCCCATCTGGACCACGTTTCGCTCGAGACGAACCTGTTCGTTCCGAACGGTTTTGCCCGTCGAGTCAAACCAGAACAAGTTCGCGAGACTGTCGAATCGCGCCGTGCCAACAAAAAGCGGCCGTTGCGAACAAGGTTGACTCGCCACGTCGTAGAGCAGGACTTCCTTGCCGGGAAGCTCACGGAAATGCAGATCGCTCGCGTTGAGAAGCGCGTCGGGCAGAGGGTATTCCGCGATCTGCTCACCCTTGTCGTTCAATCGCAGAATGCTCGTCGGGGTGCGGATCACGATCGTGTCGTTTTGTGCTACGGCGGAAACGAAGGCGATGTCCTTCCGGACGAGCTTGGCCGTGCGCTGGGCCAGGTTGATCTTCACTAATCCGTCGTCGGACAGAAGATAGACCGTCGCCCACAAATCGAATTTGGCGTCCACCGTCGCATCCGAATAGGTAACAATGGGAACGACGACCGCCCGGCATTCGGAGACGAGCCGACGATCGACGGGGAATTGGTCCTCCAGTGGCGGTTTCTCGGTCTGAAAACCATTGCGTCCGATGAATCCGACGAGCAATCTCGTCTCTCGGTCATAGCCGACGAAATAGCTCCACCCCTCCAATCGACCGTCGCTCAGGAAACTCCAGGCGACGGGGCCTTTCCGAGAAATTTGGATGACCCGTTTCCTCCACGACGTTGCGTTGTGGCGTTCTATTTCGATGGGCCGGTCGAGTTGCATCCCGCTTTCGAATTCTGGATTCGCCGCTATGGCGTAGGACTTGCCATCGAGCGTGCGATAGCCGACGTTGAGTTTCTCGGCCGTCTGGACGAGGGGCGTTCCGTCTTTCAGGATGACCAGATTCTGGGTCGGGGCGTCGGCATTATCTGGAAGGAACACCACCAACTGCGCGATTCCTGCCAGAATCACGGTGAAGATGCCCCAGAGCAGGCCGGCGCCCGACGCCAGAACGGTTGCCAGAGCCAAGCATCGAAATCGTCCGTATCGCGGTCTCATGATACTGTTTTTCTTCTGAAAGGATTACGGATAGTCGCGGACCTGTTCAACCCAAACGATCGCCGCGATCAACCAGGCGTCGACGAAGACGGTGAAAACCACCAGCGCAACGCTGCCGAGACTGGTGTAGACGGAATGCGCGATCAGGACGGCCAGCGTGGCGCCGGCCAGCGGCAGCAGCCGGGAGCCGAACCATCGGCCTGGGCGAATGCCCGTCAAAAAAGCCCCGAAAAACAACGCGGTCAACGCCCACAGCGCCAGCCAATCCGGAGTAGATGCCGCCCAGAGCAAAGGGCTCGCGTGGAGGCCCGGCACGCTCATCAGCAGGCCGTAGAGCGCGATTGGCGCTGCTCCGCAGAGCAGGAACAGTGACAATCCGACGCAGAATTTCACGCCGATCAGCCACGTCCGCGTCGCCGGACGGTGGAACAGTAGCAGGTAGGTGCCCCCGATCGACTCGCCCAAGGTTTGCCGCAATCCCAAAACAACGGCCACGACGGGCGTAATCCAACAATAGAACACGAAAAAACCATCTCCGATGAACGGAATCGTCTCGGGATGCCAGCGCGTCGTCATCAAATAGTCGACGACGACGAGCATTGCGTAGGCGGCCAAGGCCAGCAGCGCGATTCCGCGCAACTCCCGTAACTCCTTCATCGCCATTGCCTTAAACATGCTGCACCTCCTCGGTTTCGGTGGCGAAGATCGGCAGACTGCGGCGTCGCCCCCGCGTGTACTCGATGAATGCGTCTTCCAGGTTGAATTCGATTACTTCCATGCCGTGCGGGCGAAGCGATTCGAGCAGTTGACGATGCTGGTCGCTGAAATCGACCAAGACGAATTCCCATTTGTTGCCGACTTGGCGCGAACTTACGAGGCCGGGAAACGCCCTCACCCCCGGCCCCTCTCCCGGTTCGGGCGAGGGGAGACGATCAGTCGCCGGCCCCTCTCCTGAAATGGGAGAGGGGAGACCGGTCAGCGCGGCCGGCATCTCCGGCGGGACGCCGTCATATTCCAGAACCACTTTCCGGACCGATTCCTTGAAATGGTCGGTCGGGCAGTCTACCCGGAGCACGCCGTCGACCATGATCCCGATCCGGTCGGCCACGCGCTCGACGTCGCCGAGGATGTGGGAGCTGAAGAGAATCGTCCGACCGCGCCGCTGGATGATCTGGATGAGCGATTCCAAAAAATCTCGCCGCACGACCGTGTCGAGCCCCAAAGTGGGATCGTCGAGGATCAGCAGTTCCGGGTCGGTGGCCACGGCCAGCGCCAAGGCCACTTGGGCCTGCTGGCCTCGCGAGAGCCGGCGAATGCGACGCTTCGGCGAAAGCTCGAAATGGTCGAGAATCTGCTCCAGAAGCGGTTGATTCCAGCGCTCGTAGAATCCCCGGGTGAAATCGACCGCTTGCCCGACCGTCATCCAACGATACAACGGATGGCCTTCGGCCAGATAGGCGATTCGCGCGCGGGTTTCGGGTCGGAGTTCGAGCGAGTCCTCGCCCAGAAGTTCCGACCGGCCGTAACTGGGATGCGCCATGCCCAGCAGCATTCGAATGGCCGTGGTCTTGCCTGCCCCGTTTCGCCCCAGCAAGCCATAGACCGTGCCCTGGGCAACCCGCAAGTTCAGGCCGTTGACCGCGCAGTGGTCGTCGTAGTATTTCGTCAAATTCTGCGTGACAATTACGTCGGGCATTATTTGTTCTCCTTCTCGCTCCACTGAAACTGCTTGGCTCGTTCGGATACCATCGCGGCGACCTCTTCGGCCGAGAAGCCGAGATGCACGGCCTCGGTCAGGAATTGGTCGAGCGTCGCCTGCAAGCGATCTTTGCGGGCCTTTCGGGTCAGTTCGGCCTTGGGGTGGGCGACGAAAACCCCCAGACCCGGCCGCGTGTTCAAAATGCCTTCACGTTCCAGTTCGGTGTACACTCGGGCAACCGTGTTCGGATTGACCACCACGGTTCGCGACAACTCGCGCACCGAGGGGAGTCGCTCGTCGGGCAGTAGTTTTCCGCGTGCGACGGCCTCGCGAATCTGGTGGGCCAATTGCCGAAAGATCGGCAATCGGCTGGATGGATCGATAGTGAATTGCACGGGACACCTCGCTAACTGTATTAGTTATCATAGTACAGTTGTCGTCTCCCGTCAAGAGATTCTTCGCAGAATTTTCCGGATTCTTGAAAAAACCCTGAAAGGCCGATCCGCCGGCGGTAAAAACCGCCGTGCCCGACGCGATGGTTTATGGGGGGGGGATCGTTGCCGTGGCCGGCGATTGTCTTTTCGCCGCCGGAGGTGTTAGAATGGGGCGCGTTGGGTTCGCCGACCTTGTAACGTAACCTTATCGGGAGTTCTCGGGCTATGTCGCACAAATGGGCGGTTGGTTTCCTGTTCACGGTTCTGCTTTCTCTCGGGTTTGTCGATTCCACACGGGTGTCGGCCGAGCCGATCACCGGCGACCAGAGTTTCGAGATGCCGTCGAAACAGGCGTCGCAGGCCCAGCCGCAGAATGACGCGATCGCACTGTTCAAGGCCCACGATTTCGAAGGTTCCTTGACGCTTTGGCGAGAGTTGGCCAAAAAGAATCCCGACATGCCGCACCCCCAGGTGATCATGGCCCAACTGTTTCTTCAATCGCAGATGCCGAAGGAAGGCGGCCGGGCATTGGAAGAGGCGATCAAGGAAGCCCCCGGCGACCCCGAGCCGTATGCGTTGCTGGCGAACATGGCGATGCAGGCCGGCGACCTTGTGAAGGTGGAATCCATGCTGAAAAAGGGCGAGGAACTGCTGGTTGCGTTCAAAGGCAACGCCAAGCGGAAGGAGACGATTCAGCGGCAATTTCAACTTGGCGAAGCGGTGCTGGCCGAAAAACGCGACGACTGGGCCGGCGCGCAAAAGAAATACGAAG